>JBAQUE010000328.1:0-8889 GCA_049297315.1 Rugosibacter sp. | reverse complement strand
ATCCAGCACTTGCATGAAGCCGGCATTCACGCGCTGCGGAAAACGCGGGTGGGATTCGATCAGCGGGCCGAGGCTGGCGACGGGCGCCCCATCCACATCGGCCACCACTTGCACGGCATGCGGGTTGCCCATTGAGACGGCGGTAATGTCGACCTGCGTATCGCCGACGACGAGCGTCTGCACCACCGCATCACTGGCGCCGATAAACGGGATCTCGGCAGGCGAAAAGCGCGGCTGGCCCATATCGACGGTGACTTCGCCGTTGACTTCCAGCCGCGGCATGATGATGCCGGCCGCGGTTTCGACGCGAATCTGGCGTTGCGTGGTCAGGCCTTGATCGTGCACAAAGCGCACAAAGCAGCGCGCGCCGTTGCCGCATTGCTCGACTTCGCCGCCATCGGCATTGAAAATGCGGTAGCGGAAATCGGCATCCGGCCGCGTGGCCTTTTCGACGACCAGAATCTGGTCGCAGCCGATGCCGAAATGCCGGTCGGCGATAAAACGCGCCTGCGCCGGCTGCGGTACGAAAGTCTGGTGGATGGCGTCGAGCACGACAAAATCATTGCCCGCGCCCTGCATTTTGGTAAAGCGGATTTTCATGAGGGTGATGGTAGTCGAAGCGGCCGTTGGCAATCGGCTGAATTGGCCATGATTTTGCCGTTCAATAAAACCGCGGCCCGCCCGGCGGACGTGTTTTGAAGCGCCGGTGCAGCCAGTAATATTGTTCGGGTGACTGCATGATTTCGGTTTCCAGGAAGGCGTTCATGCGGCGCGCATCGGCAAGCTGGTCGTCTGTCGGGAAGTTTTCCCACACTTCACCGATGCTGACCACATACTGGTTGCCGCTACGCCGCGTGATGGCCGGGATCACCGGCGCGCCAGTGAGTTTGGACAGGCGCGACATCCCGGTAATGGTCGCTGCCGGGACGCCAAAAAATGGCACGAAGACAGCGTCTTTTGCGCCGTAATCCATATCCGGCAGGTAGTAAAAAAACCGCCGTTCTTTTTTCATCAGGCGCAGCACGTTTTTTACCCCCTCATGGCGCGCCACCAGTTTCGAGCGGCCGAAGCGCACACGGCCGCGGCGTAAGGCCTCATCGAGCACGTGGTTCTTCGAGCGGGCATACATCGAGACATATTCGTGGTCCATCGACAGGCGCACGCCGCCGGCATCCAGGCCGATAAAGTGCGGTGCGAAAACGATCAACGGTTGGCCGCGATAGGCCTCCAGCCGTTCGCTGTGTTCGATTTTCACCAACCGCCGGATACGCGCAGCGGGCGCCCACCACCACAAGCCGGCCTCCACCATGTAGCGCCCGATGGCGATAAAGTGCCGTCTCGCCAGCGCCGACTTTTCCGCCGCCGACAATTGCGGAAAACATAAATCCAGATTCACCTGGACGATGCGCCGCCGCTCGCGCATCAGCAGGCATAACAACAGTCCGACCCATTTGCCCAGCGCACCGAGCACGGGGAACGGCAGCCAATGCAGCAACCACAGCAGCAGTAATAACAAACGTGTCATGGCGGCGCCACCCCGCGGGGTTGCTTGTAGCGGTTATAGCCCCACAGGTATTGGGCGGGGCATAGGCGGATGAGGTTTTCCAGTTCCTGATTGATCTGCGCCGTCCGCTGCGTCAGATCGCCGCTTAACGGGTGTGACAAGGGCAGAAAATGCAGGCTGTAGCCAGCGCCATAAGGCAGGCGCTCAGCATAGGTCAGCAGCACCGTGGCGCCCGTTTCGGCAAGCCGCGCGGCCAGCGTCATGGTGTAAGCCGGGCGGCCCCAAAAAGGCGCCCAGACGCCTTCGCCCTGGCTTGGCGCCTGGTCGGGCAGCATGCCCACCGCTTCGCCGTTTTTCAGTGCCTTGAGCAAGCGGCGGACGCCGGACATGTCGGCCGGAGCCAGCGTGAAGTTGCTACCACGGCCGCGCTCGATCAAGGGGCCGAGCCATGCCTGTTTGGGTTGCCTGAACATGACGGTAATCGGCTTTTGCGCCGCAATGTATTGCGCAGTGATTTCAAAGCAGCCCAGATGCGGCGTCAAGAACAGGATGCCCCGTCCCGCCTGCGCGGCGGTTTCCACCAGTTCCCAGCCGGAGACAGTGGCGATGCGGCCCAGCACTTCCGCCTGTGGCCGCAGCCAGATTTTCGGCAATTCAAAAATGGTTTTGCCGGCTTCGACGATGGCCGATGTCTTGAATTCCAAAAGGCCAGCGGCCGTGAGATTTTCCGCCAGATGGCGGCGGTAGCGGGGCGAAAACAGCCAGCTTAACCAACCGGCCAGCGCGCCCAGGTTGTGCAACAGCGGTAAAGGTAAATAAGCGAGCAGACGGAACAACAAAGGCATGGCCATCAATCCGAAAGAAACAGCGGCGCAAATTATCGCCTACTGTTCGCCATTGCAGGCACGCTGTAGGCAAAGAGTTTGCGCCTGGCGTGCGGTGGACTACAATGGCCGTGAATTCAGTCCTGCATCCCGCCGGGTTAAATGACAACTTGCGAGGCGGAGAAAGTCGAGGCGCATCCATCTCTCGGCCGGAAAACAAATTTCGCTAAAGCGTCGCCGCTCGCGCCCCGCAGCCGGCCTCGCCGGTATTGAGGGGCGTTTGTTTTTTACAGGAGCGCATCATGAGCCAGGCTTATTTCTTCACGTCCGAATCCGTATCCGAAGGCCATCCCGACAAAGTGGCCGACCAGATTTCCGACGCCATTCTCGACGCCATCCTGGCGCAGGATGCGCATTCCCGCGTCGCGGCCGAAACGCTGTGCAACACCGGCTTGGTGGTGCTGGCCGGTGAAATCACCACCAAAGCGAATGTCGACTACATCAACATCGCGCGCAATACGCTGAAGCGCATCGGCTATGACAATACCGAATCGGGCATCGACTACAAGGGCTGCGCCGTGCTGGTGGCCTATGACAAGCAGTCGCCGGACATCGCGCAAGGCGTCAACAAGGCCTACGACGATGACCTGAATCAAGGTGCGGGCGACCAGGGCCTGATGTTCGGCTATGCCTGCAACGAGACGCCTTCGCTGATGCCGCTGCCGATCTATCTGTCGCACCGCCTGGTCGAGCGCCAGTCGCAGTTGCGCCGCGACGGCCGCCTGCCCTGGCTGCGTCCGGACGCCAAATCGCAGGTCACGATACGCTACGAGAATGGCAAGGCACATTCGGTTGATACTGTGGTGCTATCCACTCAGCATTCACCGGATATCGAACTGCCGCAAATCCGTGAAGCGGTAATCGAGGAAATCATCAAGCCGGTATTGCCCAAGGAATTGATCAAGGGCGATATCAAATTTTTGGTGAATCCCACCGGCCGCTTTGTCATCGGCGGGCCGCAGGGCGATTGCGGGCTGACCGGGCGCAAGATCATTGTCGACACCTACGGCGGCGCCGCGCCGCACGGTGGCGGCGCATTCTCCGGCAAGGACCCGTCGAAGGTCGACCGTTCCGCCGCCTATGCCGGCCGCTATGTGGCGAAAAACATTGTCGCCGCCGGCCTCGCCGATAAATGCCTGGTGCAGATTTCCTACGCCATCGGCGTCGCCAAACCGACCTCGGTCTGGGTGACGACGCAAGGCACCGGCAAGATCGCCGATGAAAAAATCGCCGAGCTGGTGCAGCGCCATTTCGACTTGCGGCCAAAGGGTATTGTGACCATGCTCGACCTGCTGCGCCCGATTTATGAAAAGACTGCCGCGTATGGCCACTTTGGCCGCGACGAACCGGAATTTACGTGGGAGAATATAGACAAGGCGGCTGCCCTGAGGGCGGATGCCAGTCTTTGATTTTTCCGCAAGGGAGAAACAACATGAGTGATACAGGAAGGAATGTCCTGGGCTCCGTGCTACAGGAATGCAGCACGAAGCCGATGACCGGATTCTTGCGTACGGGCTGCTGTCAGGTGACTGAAGAAGATGTTGGCCACCATGGCGTGTGCATCGTCACGACGGCGGATTTTCTCGCGTTTTCCAAGGCGCGCGGTAATGACTTGTCGACGCCGCACCCCGAGATGGGTTTCCCCGGCCTGAAGCCGGGCGACCGCTGGTGCTTGTGCACCGCGCGCTGGCAGGAAGCGTTGCAAGCCGGCAAGGCGCCGCATGTGGTGCTCGAAGCCACTTCGATTGCGGCGCTGGAAATTGTGCGCCTTGAAGATTTGCGGCGTTATGCCGTGGATATCAACGAGCACAAATCATGAGCCCGCTGTATGGCTTAAGCGCACAGGATATCGAGGGCAAGTCGCGCACGCTGGCAGAATTCAAGGGCAAGGTCTTGTTGGTCGTCAATGTCGCCAGTCGGTGCGGCTTTACGCCGCAATACACCGGGCTGGAAGCACTGTGGCGCAAATATCGCGACCGCGGGCTGGTGGTGCTGGGCTTTCCCTGCAACCAGTTTGGCGCACAGGAGCCGGGGGATGAAGCCGCCATCGGCGAATTCTGCAGCAGCAAATATGACGTCACCTTCCCGATGTTTTCCAAGGTCGAGGTGAATGGCGATAACACGCACCCGGTCTACCGCCACCTCAAGAATAAGGCACCCGGCGTACTCGGCAGCGAGGGCATCAAATGGAACTTCACCAAGTTTCTGGTGGATGCCGAAGGCAATGTCGTCACGCGTTACGCCTCGGTGACCAAGCCGGAAAAAATCGCCGCCGATATCGAATCGCTGCTTGCGTAGCCACGGGAGGCCTGTATTGCCGCAGGTTTTTTCCAATTTAGCGCCGTATCACCATCCGCTACGGCGAGGAGAGCGTTGTTTGCTCGACCGCCTTGTAGCGCAGTTGCTTCATCAACGCCGACTTTTATGAACACACCACAATCCGCTGCTGTCACCCGTCATCCGGGGCCTCTGGCCGGCCTCAAGGTGGTCGAAATATCTTCGCTCGGGCCGGGGCCTTTCTGCGCGATGCTGCTCTCGGACATGGGTGCCGACATCGTGCGTGTGGATCGCGCCGAAACCGTGGATTTCGAAGGCGCGGCCTCGCCGCTGAGCATCCCGATGGAAGGCATGCCACTGTTCCGCGGGCGCGGTTCGCTGGCGGTGGACTTGAAAAATCCGCAGGGCGTGGCCGCTGTGCTGCGGCTGATTGCGCAGGCTGATGTGCTGCTCGAAGGCTATCGTCCCGGCGTTATGGAAAAGCTGGGCCTGGGGCCGGAGGTTTGCTGCAAGCTGAATCCGCGCCTGATTTATGGCCGCGTGTCCGGCTATGGTCAGGACGGGCCGCTGGCCAATTCGCCGGGGCATGACATCAACTACATCGCGCTGTCGGGCGTGCTGGCGATGATCGGCCCCGACCCGGACAGTGCGCCAGTGCCGCCACTCAGCCTGGTGGGCGACTTTGGCGGCGCCGGCATGACGCTGGCGTTTGGTGTGCTGTCGGCCGTGTATGAGCGTGAACGTTCCGGCGTCGGCCAGGTGATTGATTGCTCGATGGTCGAATCCGCTTCCTACATCGCTGCGCTATTTCATGGCCTGCTACGCACCGGCCACCACAAGCCGCAGCGCGGCAGCAACATGGTCGATGGCGGCTGCCATTTCTACAACAGCTACCAGACCGCCGATGGCCAATGGGTTGCCGTGGCCGCCGTGCTGCCCAAGTTTTACGCCAATTTCCTGCAGGCGCTGGGGCTGGATGCCGGCGCCTTGCCGACGCAAACCGATGAGACCGCCTGGCCGGGGATGAAGGCGCGCATCGCCGCGATTTTCCGCAGCCAGCCGCTGGCTTACTGGAACGATCGGATGCTGAATGCCGATCACTGCTATTCGCCAGTGCTGTCGCCGCTGGATGCGCCCAATCACTCGCAAAATTTGGCGCGCGATGCGTTTGTGGATATCGCCGGCATCACCCAGCCAGCGCCTGCGCCCAAGCTGTCGCGCACGCCCGGCTGGGTCAAGGGGCCGGCGCAGGAAGCCGGCATGCAGAGCAGGGAGCTGTTGGCCGAGTGGGGGTTTGCCGCCGCTGAAATCGAAGGGCTGCATGCCAGCGGCGCGGTGCGTTCGTCGCGCCATGCCGGGAACACAAAAAAATAAACGTGCGGCAGGCATTGCCTTGGCCTGCAAACGGGATGTATAGTTAGAAAACAAAAAAGCGCCGCAAAAAGCGGCCACAGTCATTCTGATTATTCACGAGGAGGAAGCACATGAACAGAGACGACATCCCGGGCATCCCATTAAGCCTGCACGACGATCCCATCGCGCCCTATGTCGGGCGCATTTTATCCGCAGATGGCCATTTGCTTGAGCCGCGCGACCTGTGGACCAAGCGCATGGACATCAAATGGCGCGAAGACGCACCGCGCGTTGCGCCTTACCGCGATCGCGGCGACCATTTCTGGATCAAGGGAATGAAACCTCGGCCCTTGGCGTTTGAAGGCCCGATGGCCGACATCAAGGCCGAAGGCGGCGAAATCACCAAGACCCAGGGCTATTCGTGGGACGATTGCCGCGCTGGCGCATGGGATCCCGATGCGCGCCTGGCCGACCAGGATATCGACGGCGTTTCCGGCGAGGTGATCTACCCCACGCTCGGCCTGTTTCTCGGTAATGCCGATGACGCTGACTATGCCTATGCCGCCATCCGCGCCTACAACGATGCCTTGCTGGAGTTTTGCGGCGCCCATCCCGATCGTCTCAAGGGCATGGCCATGCTGCCAACCAAGGGACCCATCGAGTGGGCCGTGCAGGAAATCGACCGCTGCCTGGCCAAGGGCACGACTGGCTTCATGCTGCCCGCCTTCTCGCCGGAACGGCAATACAACCTAGGCATCTGGGATGTCGTCTGGGCGCGTCTGGAAGAAGCTGGCAAAGTGGCTACCTTCCATCTGGGTGGCGATACTTCGGAAGTTTATGGCCGCTCCCACGGCCCGGGTGCTGGTGGCATTATTTGCGCAGTCAAGTTCTTCATGAACGAGACCATGCAGCAAGTCATCTGGGGCGGCGCGCCGATGCGCTTCCCGAAAATGCGCTGGTCGCTGTGCGAAGGCGGCATCGGCTGGATTGCCTGCGCCATCGAGTACATGGACCACTGGTGGATGGACCACAAGGGCTGGATGGAACCCAAACTGGAACGCCCGCCAAGCTATTACTTCCGGCGCAACTTCATCGGCACTTTCGAGGATGACTACGCGGGCCTGTTAACCCGCGACCTGCTCGGTGTGGAAAACCTGCACTGGGGCGCGGACTATCCGCATACCGAAGGTGTCTGGCCGTTCTCGCGCAAGTACATCGCCCGCACGTTCAAGGATATTCCCGAAGCGCATACGCGCATGATCGTGCATGACAATATTGCCAAGACGTTTGGCTTCCCGATGGCCTAGTTTTTTGCTGCCCACACCCATTGCAGCAGCGCATCCATCGCCGGATGCGCTGCTGCCGCATTGGGATGATTCACCAGGCACACCACCACCCAGCGGCGGCCGCGTTTATCCAGCACATAACCGGCGATGGCGCTGACGCCATTCAGCGAACCCGTCTTGATATGCGCCTGCCCGGCCACGCCATTTTGCAACAAGCGTTTCTTCATCGTGCCATCGTTCGCCGCGATGGGCAGCGAACTCATCAGTTCGGGCATCACCGCGCTGCGCCATGCGGCCAGCAGCAGGCGGGACAAACCGGCTGCCGAAATTCGTTCGCTACGGGAAAGCCCAGCGCCATTTTCCAGCACCAGTCCGGGCAGCGTCAGGCCACGCTTGGCAAGCCACGCCTGCACCGCCGCCACGCTGTCTCCGGTGCGTGCCGGACGCTGGCCCGCCGCCAGCCCCAGCGTGAGGAACAACTGGCGCGCCATGACGTTGTTGCTGTATTTGTTGATGTCGCGCACCACCTCGCCCAAAGTCGGCGATGGCAATACGGCGAGCAGACGCGCATCGGGCGGCATGGGCCCATCGCGCACAGCACCGCTGAAGCTGCCGCCCAGTTCTGCCCATAACTGGCGGAATACGCCGAGCACAAACAGCGAATGATCGGTGGGCGCGGTATGCCAGCGCCGTTCGCCGCAACTTGATGGATAGCTGCCACTCAGCACCAGCCGCAAGCTGGCGCCGTGCGCAAACGAGTCGGCGCGTAGCGCATCCTGCCAGTCGCCATCACATGGGCCCCCGGCGTCAGGGCGAATCTGGTTGACCAGATCGAGATTCGCCAGTGGCGGCTCGATCAGCACCGTGGGCGGACCGGTCGTCCCGGCAGGTATCAATTGCAGGCTGAGGGCATTGAAATTGAGCAGCAATGCATCGGGTGTCACGTTGTAGGGGCGGGTTGGCGCATTGTCGAACTGGCCGGGGTCTGTCGCCTCGACGGCAAACGCGCTGCGGTCCAGCACCAGATCGCCATGGATGTCACGCAACCCCCGGCTGCGCAGCTCACGCAGCAAACGGCCAAAGCGCTCATAAGTCAGCGCCGGGTCGCCGCTACCACGCAGATGCACGTCGCCTGTCAACACGCCATCTGTCAACGTACCGCTGGTATAGGCTTCGGTCTGCCAGGTGTAAGCGGGGCCGAGGATATCCAGCGCGGCAAAGGTGGTCAGCAGCTTCATGGTGGATGCCGGATTCATCGCCACAGCGGCATGCAGCACCAGGCGCGGCCTGCGCGCATCCACCGCCTGCACCACCACGGCCACCGCCGACTGCGGGATGCCGGCGGTTTTCAGCGCCTGCGCCACCGGCGTTGGCAGACTGGCGGCCTGCACCGCTCCGGCGAGCCAGCAGGCAAGCAACACGACCAGGCAGATGGGGTGCGGCAAACCAGCGAATCCGCTGCGTGACAGGGCGGTTGGTTTCATGCGGAAAGATAATAAGGTGGAGGGTACTTGAGCATAGCACCACCAAGCAGCAGCTATTTCTTGCCGCTGGCTCTTGAAAACCGCCTACCCCGCCCCTATAC
>JBAQUE010000327.1:0-6183 GCA_049297315.1 Rugosibacter sp. | reverse complement strand
GAACTCTTCGATCTGGTCAAAGTTCATGTAGCGATACACATCCGCCGCTTTGGCATTGACTACTTGCACTTGCACCAGATATTCCGCCATGGTGGGGATTTTGCCCATCAGTGCGGTGACGGCGGCGAGCTCGGCCGAGCTCAGATACACGCGGGTGTCGACGCCCAGGCGGTTGGGGAAGTTGCGCGTGGAGGTGGACACGGCTGTGCTGCCTTTCTTGATCTGCGCCTGGTTGCCCATGCACAGGCTGCAGCCGGGCATTTCCATGCGCGCGCCGGATTTGCCGAGGATGGAATAGTAGCCTTCCTCGTTGAGGATCATCGCGTCCATCTTGGTCGGCGGGGCGATCCACAGGCGCACGGGGATGTCGCTCTGGCCGTCGAGCACTTTGCCGGCGGCGCGGAAGTGGCCGATGTTGGTCATGCACGAGCCGATGAAGACTTCGTCGATTTTTTCGCCAGCGACGGCGGAAAGCTGCTTGACGTCATCCGGGTCGTTCGGGCAGGCAAGCAGCGGTTCGGTCACATCGGCAATGTCGATCTCGATCACGGCGGCATATTCGGCGTCACGATCACCGGCGAGCAGCGTGCCGTTGGCGATCCAGTCTTCCATTGCATTGATGCGGCGGGCGAGGGTGCGGCGGTCTTCATAGCCTTCGGCGATCATCCACTTCATCAGCGTGATGTTGGAACGCATGTATTCGACGATGGGCGCCTTGTTCAGATGCACGGTGCAACCGGCGGCGGAACGCTCGGCGGAGGCGTCGGTGAGTTCAAAGGCTTGTTCGACTTTCAAGTCGGGCAGGCCTTCGATTTCCAGGATGCGGCCGGAGAATATGTTTTTCTTGCCTTGCTTGGCCACGGTGAGCAAGCCTTGCTGGATGGCGTAATACGGAATCGCATTGACCAGGTCGCGCAGGGTAATGCCGCGCTTGCCGGCTTCCTCCAGCGAACCTTTGAAGCGCACCAGCACGGATTCGGGCATGTCCAGCGGCATCACGCCGGTGGCGGCGGCAAACGCGACGAGGCCCGAGCCAGCGGGGAAGGAAATGCCGATGGGAAAACGCGTGTGGCTATCGCCCCCGGTGCCAACGGTATCGGGCAGCAGAAAGCGGTTGAGCCAGGAGTGGATCACGCCGTCACCGGGTTTCAACGAAACGCCGCCGCGCGAGGTGATAAAGGAAGGCAGCGTGCGATGGGTTTTGACGTCGACCAGTTTCGGGTAAGCCGCCGTGTGGCAGAAAGACTGCATCACCAGGTCGGCAGAAAAGCCGAGGCAGGCCAGGTCTTTTAACTCGTCGCGGGTCATTGGGCCCGTGGTGTCCTGGCTGCCGACGGAGGCCATTTTTGGCTCGCAATAGGTGCCGGGGCGGATGCCTTTTTGGTTGCCGTTTTCGACCGGCAAGCCGCAGGCGCGGCCAACCATTTTTTGCGCCAGGGTAAACCCTTTGCCGCTATCCACAGGGGGCTGCGGCAGGCGGAACAGCGTGGAGGCGGGCAGGCCGAGGAACTCGCGCGCTTTGCTGGTGAGGCCGCGACCGATGATGAGATTGATGCGGCCACCGGCGCGCACTTCGTCGAGCAGGACTTCAGATTTATAGCTGAAGGCCGAGATGACTTGACCGTTCTTTTCGATCTTGTTGTCATAAGGGTAGATGTCGATCACATCGCCCATGGCCATTTGTGTCACGTCACATTCAATCGGGAAGGCGCCCGCGTCTTCTTGCGTGTTAAAGAAAATCGGCGCGATCTTGCCGCCTAAGCAAAAACCGCCAAAGCGCTTGTTGGGCACGAAGGGAATGTCTTCACCGGTCCACCAGGTGACCGAGTTGGTGGCGGATTTGCGGCTGGAGCCGGTGCCGACCACATCGCCCACATAGGCCACCGGATGGCCTTTTTTCTTCAGCTCTTCAATCAAGCCCATCGGGCCGCGCTCGCCGGGTTTTTCCGGGGTGATGCCATCGCGCGCGTTCTTCAACATGGCCAGGCCATGCAGCGGAATGTCCGGGCGGCTCCAGGCGTCAGGCGCGGGGGAGAGGTCGTCGGTATTAGTTTCGCCGGTGACTTTGAACACGGTGACGCTGATTTTTTTCGGTACTTCAGGGCGCTGCGTGAACCATTCTGCATCGGCCCAGGATTGCATGACGGCTTTGGCGTTGATACTGCCTGCTTTGGCCTTGTCGGCGACATCATGAAAGGCATCGAACATCAGCAAGGTAGATTTAAGCGCAGTTGCGGCGGTGGCGCCGACTTCGGCGTCGTCCAGCGCGTCAATCAGCGGCTTGACGTTATAACCGCCGAGCATGGTGCCGAGCAGTTCGGTGGCTTTGACGCGCGAGATTAGCGCGCACGCCGTATCACCAGCGGTAACTTTTGCGAGAAACGCCGCCTTGACCTTGGCGGCCTCATCCACGCCGGCCGGGATGCGGTGTGTCAGCAGGTCGACGAGAAAGGCTTCTTCGCCTTTGGGCGGGTTGAGCAGCAGCGCGACCAGTTGTTCAGTTTGCTGTTTGGACAGCGGCAGCGGGGGAATACCCAGGGCGGCGCGCTCGGCAACATGTTGGCGGTAGGCTTCGATCATGATGTTTCCCCTTTGGAAAAGTGGTGCGATGTGAATAGGATAAAGAAGAGTTAACGTGATGCGGATTCAACGCTGAAAAATCGCTGGCGGACTTCATTTGTCAAGGCAACGCCTGTGGCATGGGCGCGTTGCAGCAGCTCCCAGTAATAACGATAAGACGCGCGGTCATGCAGTGTGCCCGACCATGAGATAGGTCCCCAGTCGGCATTCTGGGCAGCCAGCAAAATGCCCGTGGCCTCGCTGATTTCAGTGAGGTCCGGGCGCATGGCTTCGACAATCGGCTGAATTTGCCCGGGATGGATGCTCCACATGCGCAGAAAGCCGAACTCCTGCCGCGCGCGGCGCGCATCTTCGCGCACTACGCTGGTGTCGCGCAATTCCGTCGATACATTATGCGCGGGTACCACGCCATTGGCCAATGCGGCGGCGGAAATTTCGCATTTTGCGCGCACGATCAACGGATGCGTGAATTGGCCGGGGGAGCGCATCGCCTCGCCGGGAATGGCGCCGTGATGGGCACTGATGAAATCCATCACGCCGAAATCAATCGATTCAACCTGGGGCAGTGCAGCGATTTGCCAGGCTTCATGCAGTGCGCCGGGGGTTTCGATCAGCACATGCACCGGAATTTCACGTGTGACGCCATGGTGCTGGCGGGCGTCGTCCAGTGCGCTGATTTGCGTTTGCGCGTCAGCAGCACAAGCAGGTTTGGGCAGCACGATGTAGGCGACCTGATGCCCTGCGCGGCTGATGATGATTTCCAGGTCGTCGCGCCAGTGCGGGTGGGTGACGTCGTGGATGCGCACGCCCAGGCGACCGTGGCGATTGGCCGGGTCGAGCAGCAGGGCGGTGATCATCTCCGCATGTTCGCGCTCGCGGCCGGCGGGCGCGCCATCTTCGCAATCGCCGGTGATGTCGAAAATCGGCCCGAGTTCGGCTTGCAACTGCAGAGCCTTGCGGATCATTTTTTCCGAACCGGCATAGTGCTCGCAGGCGGCCAGCGCAGGGAAGGGTTTGCCGCCCTGATACAGGACATCGGCGGGATGAACTAATTCACTCACTGTTTGTACTTCATCCCGTTTCGTGTTGTGCTGTCCTGTGGCGGATCAACCCAGCATGTCGGCAACGCCGGCTTGTTCTTCCTGCAACTCGGCCAGCGTCTTGTCCATCATGCTGCGTGAATAATCATCCACGGCCAGGCCTTCAACGCGCTGGTATTCGCCGTTTTCGCAAGTGACCGGCACGCCATAGATGATGTCTTGCGGAATGCCGTAAGACCCATCCGAAGGCACGCCCATGGTGACCCATTTGCCATGGGTGCCGAGCGCCCAGTCGCGCATGTGATCGATGGCGGCATTCGCGGCCGAAGCGGCGGAAGATGCGCCGCGCGCCGCGATGATCGCCGCGCCGCGCTTGCCCACGGTGGGAATGTATTCGTTCTTGTACCAGTTGTCGTCATTCACCAGCGCGGGGGCGGCCGCGCCATCCACGGTGCAGAAACGCAGGTCGGGATACATGGTGGGCGAGTGGTTGCCCCAGACAATCATTTTTTCGATGCCCGCGACGGCCTTGCCGGTGCGCGTGGCGAGTTGCGAAACAGCACGGTTGTGGTCCAGGCGCAGCATGGCGGTGAAGTTTTTCTTGGGCAGGCTGGGGGCGGACTTCATCGCAATATATGCGTTGGTGTTGGCCGGGTTGCCGACCACCAGCACTTTGATGTTGCGTGAGGCGACTTCATTCAGCGCCTTGCCCTGCTCAATGAAAATCTTGGCGTTTTCCAGCAGCAGGTCCTTGCGTTCCATGCCGGGGCCGCGCGGCCGGGCGCCGACGAGCAGCGCGTAATCGGCATCCTTGAAGGCGACCTTGGGATCGTCAGTGCCAACCATGCCGGCCAGCGTCGGGAAGGCGCAGTCTTCCAGTTCCATCATCACGCCCTTGAGCGCGGCCTGGGCTTTTTCCATGGGCAGTTCGAGCATCTGTAGAATCACCGGCTGATCCTTGCCGAGCATTTCACCCGCAGCGATACGAAAAACAAGTGCATAACCGATTTGTCCGGCAGCGCCGGTGACTGCAACACGTACTGGGGGTTTGGCCATCGAATAGCTCCAATCAAGAAATTCAAATTAAGGGGTAGGGGCGAATTAACCATGGAATCCTAATGCAGGTGTTGCACTGTGTCAATATGTATGTTATATCTTATATAAGATACATGAGATTCTATAGACGCGTATGGAAAAATATGTTCAAATTTGCAGTATGCAACATTCTGCCGTTCCGCCATCGCCGACTTTCAGTCCGCTTTATCGCCAGATAAAGTCGCTGCTTGTGCAGTTGCTGCAAGCCGGAGAATGGCATCCTGGTGAAGTGATTCCCAGCGAATCCGAACTTGCCACCCGTTTTTCGGTAAGCCAGGGCACGGTGCGCAAAGCGATTGACGAGTTGGCGGCGGAACACTTGTTGGTGCGCCGGCAGGGTAAAGGCACCTTTGTCGCCAGTCACGAAGACCCGCGTGCTTTTTTCCGCTTTCTGCGCATCATGCCTTTGTCCGGTGGTGCGCAACAGGCCAGGAGCATCCCGTTGGAATGCTGGCGCGCCAAAGCAGGTCCTGAGGCCGCGCGCATGCTGGCGCTGGAAATCGGCGACCCGATCACCATCGTGCGGCGGCTGTTGCAATTTGACGGCAAGCCCATCGTGGTGGATGAAATCTATCTGCCGGGCGCGATTTTCGGCACGCTGACGCTGGAGATGCTGCGCGATTCCCAGGGCTCTCTATACAGTTTTTTTGAAAGCCATTTCGACGTCCGCATGGTGCGCGCGGAAGAACGCTTGCGCGCCGTGCCTGCGGATCGCGTCAGCGCTGAGTTGTTGAATGTGGCGGAGGGTAGCCCTCTGCTGTCCGTCGAGCGGTTGAGTTTCTCTTATGCAGACAAGCCCGTCGAGTGGCGGCGCGGCCTGTATGCGACCCAGGAGCACTGTTATTTCAATGAACTGGGATAATCAATGCAAAGAATCCGTTTGTCTATGTAAAGTATGTTCTACGGTTCAAAAGTCAAATGCTGCAACTTAGATAGTCTGAAAGGAGTAGGTGCCCCATGCCCGAAGTAAGCAAACAGCGTCCAAAGTTTTTGACGCTTACCGAAATCCGGCTGCCCTTGGCCGGTATCGCATCGATCCTGCATCGTGCCAGCGGTGCAGGAATGTTCCTGATGCTGCCCTTGCTCATCTGGCTGTTGCAGCTCTCGCTGGGTACAACGCCGGAAAGCGCGGCATCATTCAAGGCGGTGGCCGACAATCTTTTCGTGCGCCTGATTTTGTTCGGGCTGATCTGGGCGTTTCTGCACCATTTCTGCATGGGCATCCGCCTGCTGCTGATTGACCTGCATATCGGCGTCGAAAAGCAGCAAGCGCGTACATCGGCGCAGGCTGTATTCGCGGTCAGCCTGACGCTGACGCTGATTTTTGGCTTGAAACTTTTCGGAGTCTATTGATATGGCACGTTTAGTCGTCGGCGCGCATTACGGCCTCAGAGACTGGCTGGCACAACGCATCACCGCCGTGGTCATGGCGGCTTATACCGTGCTGATTGCGGTCGCTGTCATGGGC
>JBAQUE010000326.1:0-4162 GCA_049297315.1 Rugosibacter sp. | reverse complement strand
CGCAGGATGAAGCAGTGGAAAAAATACTGGCCGACCAAATCCTGCCCGGCGATATCGTTGTGATTATTTACGAAGGTCCCAAAGGCGGGCCGGGCATGCAGGAGATGCTTTATCCGACGAGCTATCTTAAATCCAAGGGGCTGGGCAAGGCCTGCGCACTGCTCACCGATGGCCGCTTTTCCGGTGGCACGTCCGGCCTGTCGATTGGCCATGCCTCGCCGGAAGCTGCTGCCGGCGGCGCCATCGGGCTGGTCGAGGAGGGCGACATCATCGAGATCGACATCCCCAAGCGCAGCATCAACCTGGTCATCGAAAAGTCGGCGCTGGCGATACGGCGGCAGGCGATGGAAGCGCGCGGCGCAAAGGCATGGAAACCGCTCAACCGGCAACGTGAAGTCTCCGCCGCGCTCAGAGCCTATGCGGCGCTGACCACGTCGGCGGATACCGGCGCCGTGCGGGACGTGAATCAGCTCGGCTAGATTCTTGACCAGCGATACAACACAACAGCCTGCCCATGGCTAACCATGGGCAGGCTGCTTGCTTTTCAGGGGCGGGGAATATCCTTGACTGTCCAGGTGATGGGCGGCGTGCCTTGCATTTCCTGGCATTCCTTGGTGGCGACAACCTCTTCTGCCTTGAGCTTGTCTTTCAGCTCGGTGGAGACCTTTTTCGCACCTTCTTCACCATACTCGGAATACTTGCCGATGAAGGTCGTGACAATGATGGTTTCCTCGTTGGCATCCCAGCCGAACACACCGCTATGCGGTACGCACTTGGGCACGATGATGGTTTCGCCCGCATGTAGTACACGCACGAACTCACCGTTGTAGCCGGCCTTGAACAGCACGCTGCCCTTGATGATGGTGCCGGCTTCCTCGTTATGCCGGTTGATGCTGAACGGGATTGAACGGGCTTTTCCCGCAGCCATCTTGAATATCGCATAGGTGCTGTTCGGGCCATGGGTGAAGGTGAAGAACAAGCCGCCGGGTGGCGTAATCTCATGCTTATTTACTTGCTCCTCGTTGTTGATATAGCGCACGCCTGCCGCGCCGTCTGGCGAAGGCACGATAAACGTGGCCGCCGATGCCTGCAGGCTTGCCAAAGCAAGCAGTCCTGCAAACGGTAATGCATTTTTCATGTTGCCTCCTTGGTGATAAAAGAAAATGCGGCAGGCCGTTTGTATGGCCAGCCGCATTATTTTCACTGCTATCAAATGTCGGTGTCCCCAGTGGAGACGCCGGCATTATTCAGGTTTCGGAATATCCGCCAGTGACCAGGTTACCTTGGGCGCATTCTTCATGTTTTTGCACATGTCGGTTTCCGCAATGGCGACGCCAGGTTTGATATTGCTGACCTTCTTCTTGAATTCTGGCGTGATTTTTTCCACGCTATCTGGACCGTATTCGACATACTTTTCGGTAAACGTTGTGATCAGCACCGTCTCTTCGTTCGAGTCCCAGCCGAAAATCCCGCTATGGGGTGTGCAAGCGGGAATCACGATGGCATCGCCAACATGCAACACACGCTCGAATTCACCGTTATAGCCGGCTTTGAACAATACGCTGCCCTTGACGACCACGCCGGTTTCTTCGTTATGCCGATTGATGTTGACGGGCAAATCGCGGCCTTTCCCTTCTGCTGTCTTGTATACGGCATAAGTGCTGTTGGGGCCGTGGATGAACGAAAAGAAAAATCCCGGCACGGCTTCGCGCTGGTCGGTGCGTTTGTAGCTGTCGTAATAACGAACCCCGCCAACGCCGTCACCCGTATTCAAGGGCGGCCTGGCCCAGGCAGTCAGCGTGGTCAGGCCGGCCAGCAGGGCGATGAGTGCCGTTTTGTTCTTCATTTGCTTGTTCTCTCCGTATATGAAATAGATTGGTTTTTACAAGTCCAATATTACTATATCCAGTATTTGCCAGTCATTCAGGTTTCGGCAGGTCGGCAAGCGACCAGGTCACCTTGGGGGCGTCCTTCATGGCTTTGATTGCAGGCGTTTCCGCAATCGGCATATCCGCCCTGATATCGCTGACCTTTTTCTTGAATTCGGGCGTAACGTTTTCCACATCATCCGGACCGTATTCGAGATATTTTTCGGTAAATGTCGATATCAGGATCGTCTCTTCGTCAGAATCCCAACCGAAAATTCCGCTATGCGGTACGCCTGCAGGAATCACGACGGCATCGCCAACGTGCAGCACACGCTCGAACTCGCCGTTATAGCCGCCTTTGAACAGCATGCTGCCCTTGACAACCACTGCGGTTTCTTCGCTATGCCGATTGATATTCACCGGTAAATTACGGCCTTTGCCCTCCGCCGTTTTATATACGGCAAAGGTGCTGTTGGGCCCGTGGATGAATGAAAAGAAAAAACCCGGAACGGCTTCGCGTTCGTCAGCCCGTTTGTAGCTATCGAAGTAGCGAATGCCGCCAACGCCATCTCCCGTGTGCATCGGCGGCCTTGTTTGTGCATTCTGGCCGGTAGGCGATGCACCGCTTGCTGTTTTGTTTTCCATTTGGGTGCTCCTTCTCCATGCTAAAAAAGCTGAAACACTGATTTACTTGAAATAGCCAGGCCCATGGCAAAAGCGCGATCATGAGAAGCACAGGCATCCGGCAATCATTCAGGTTTCGGCAGATCCTTGACCGTCCAGGTAAGTTTTGGCGCGTCTTTCATGTTTTTGCAATCTGCGGTTTCCGCCGGGCCGCTATTCGGTTTGTAGTTCACCTTTTGCGAAAATTCCGCGGCCGTCTTGCCGGTATCATCCGCTCCGTACTCGACGTATTTGTCGGTAAAGGTGGTCACCAGAATGGTTTCCTCGTTGGCATCCCAGCCAAACACACCACTATGCGGCACGCACTTGGGAATGATGATCGTGTCGCCAACGTGTAGCACGCGTTGGAACTCGCCGTTGTAGCCGGCCTTGAACAGCACGCTACCCTTGATGACCATGCCGGTTTCCTCGTTATGCCGGTTGATCCTGACAGGTAACGAACGGCCTTTGCCGGTGCCCGATTTGGTGATAGCGAAAGTACTGTCGGGGCCATGCATGAAAGAAAAGAAAAACCCGCCCGGCGGTACGACTTCCTGCTTGTCGGCACGCTCCAGGCCATTGTAGTAACGTATGCCGCCGACTCCGCTGGGTGAATTTTCCGGCAAGGCCGCAACAGCCATCTGCGTTGTCGTTAGCGCAATCAGCAATGTCAGCAATTTCGTGGCTTGCATGGTTTCCTCCTTATTATTCATGTAGTGAACTTAAACTATAGCCCATATGCACGAAAAAATTACTGGCGTGATTCTGGCCGGCGGCATGGGGCGACGCATGGACGGCGCAGACAAGGGTCTGCAGGATCTGCGTGGCCAGCCGCTGGTGGCTTGGGCGATTGATCGTCTGGAGCCTCAGGTTGATCATTTGCTGATCAGCGCCAACCGCAATCTCGCGCAGTACGCCGCCTTTGGCTACTCGGTGTTGCCTGACGACATTCCCGATTTCGCCGGCCCCCTGGCGGGCTTGCATGCGGCGCTGGGCCATGCGGACACGCCGCTGGTGGCAAGCGCGCCCTGTGATACGCCCTGGCTGCCGATTGACCTGGTAGCGCGTCTTCTGGTGGCGTTACAAGAGAATGCGGCCGATTTGGCGGTGGCGCGCACACTGCAACGGATACAGCCGTTGTGTTGCCTTGTGCGCCGTAACGTACTGCCGCAGCTGACCCGCTATCTCACGGCGGGAGGCCGCAAGGTGATGGATTGGCAGGCGTCGCTGAACACCGTTTCGGTCTTGTTTGACGACGCGGCTGGCGCATTCAGCAATATCAACACTATCGAAGAACTCACACGCCATGGCTGACAATCCGCAATCGCTGCAAGCGCAGCTTGATGCAAAACCAATGACCTCACTGCAATGGCGTGTGGTCATGCTGTGCTGGCTGGTCAACATCCTGGATGGTTTTGATCTGCTGGCGATTTCCTTTGCCGCACCCGTGATTGCCAAAACCTGGCAACTTGCTCCGCAGATGCTGGGCATTGTCTTCAGCAGTGGCTTGCTGGGCATGACCGTCGGTTCGCTGCTGCTGGGCCCGCTGGCGGACCGCATCGGCCGGCGGCGGATGATACTACTGGCCATCAGCGTGCTTGGCTTGAGCACACTGGGAACAGCCGCTGCGA
>JBAQUE010000325.1:0-2534 GCA_049297315.1 Rugosibacter sp. | reverse complement strand
GCCGCCGTATCACCAGCGCCGACTTTCTTCGCGGTGCGGCGTTTCGTGCGTTTTATTCAACCCGCGCCCAACCCGGCGCTCAAGCGGACCTGCGCTAAAAGCCGCGCAGCCCGCTTAGCTCTACGTTAGGCCTTTCTCATCATGCTGCCTATCCACAGCCATTACGAGAATCTGAAGGTAGCGCGAAACGCACCGCCAGAAGTAATTCGGGCCGCCTACCGGTCACTTTCGCAAAAGTATCATCCTGACCGTAACCTAAACAATCCCGAGGCCACCCGAACCATGGTCATTCTGAATGCTGCCTTCGAGACACTGTCCGACCCAGAGAAACGGCGTGAACATGACCGGTGGATTGCGGAGACCGAGGCTGCTAGCAACGCCTCGTCGCAACCAATAAAGACATCCACCTCGGCGCAGAGTGATCGGACTTATCCTGCGAAGGAGACGAAACAACCACGGAGCACACCTGAACCGGCGCGGAAAGTTCTATACGAAATCGCTCGCGCCACATTCATCGCGACCGTCATTGTCATTGCGTTCTTTAGCCTAGTCATCATATTCGCCGTGAGCCACTGATCGATGACCATCGCACTCTCCCCAAGAGCGTCTCTATCAGTCCGGCTTCGTTGCAACCAGGCACACGCCGGCCTAACCCATCATTCGAGCGGACCTGCGCGAAAAGCCGCGCAAGCCGCTCAATTCAAACGTTCTTCGGTCATAGAGCGCTCGCAGGCAAACTGCTGATGATATTCCTGTGGGCTGCCATTCATACAGCGAGGGAAAAATGCTAAAAAGCGAAGCGCAATTTACGCGCCGCATAACACAACACGCGTTGATGCGGACGCGAAAGCCTGCGCTTCGTGGAAAGGCAAAAAAACCATGCTGATTTTTGGGCAGGAGGCCATAACGAAGGGGTTCGCAGCGTGCCGCGCTCTACGCCGTAGAACGCCTCGTTCGAGCGGACACCGCTCGCTGCCGCTCACGGCTGCGCCCCACTGGCGAGGGCGAACGCCAGCCCTGAAGCCGGCTGGCGTAGGCATACCCTCGCTGCGGGGGTGCCGCTCAACTTTGTCTCGTTGGGCATCACAAAAATGAGTGAGAAACAAGCAATCGAGAGGGCGACAGCAGAGGGATTCCTTGTCCTCTACAATCAGCTTCAAGGCACGGATTTTAGAATCGTTGAAATGTCAGACGCTCCCGATGTTCGCTGCAAAGACTCGCACGGGAAGGCTCTAAATCTTGAAATCACCGCAACTGAAGATCGTCTGGGAGACATCAAAGCAATTCTGGGGCGCTCCAATAGTCGGAGCATAGAGGCTCTTCGCGCTCACAATGAGCGCGTTGCCCGAGGCGAGGAACAGCCTCAGTTCAGCAGTCTCTCGGACGAGGTAAGCGACCAGCTTGTCAGGAGACTCCAAAGCAAGATGATGAACGATTATGGATTGAATGCAGCCCTCGTAGTTAGAGACACATCGGGAGTAGATTGGGACTGGGACGACGTAATTCCAGTCATACGAAGCCAACTCGATTTCACGAAGAACCCATTCAGCCAAGGAATATGGGTATTGTCCCGTGCGAAGAATCGCTTGTTTCAGATCGCCGGTGGTTAGCCCTGTGATGCCCAACCCTACATTCGAGCGGGACAGGCCAGAAGCGGCCTGCCCCTCAATTTAACGTTGGGCATCGATTACATGAACTCTCCAATGGTCGCCAAGCGTTTGCGCTATGTCATCGCCAGCATGATCGCAGTCACATTACCCGCTATCTCTGCCGAGGAACTACGGATTTACTCCAACCAAGAATTCGGTTTCGGATTCCAATACCCTGCCTCATGGTCGGTTAGTCCTCCCTTGACATCGAACTCACGAGCAAAAGTAGTCTCACCAACCAATACTCCACATGCCGAGTGCGCGGTAATCGTTCAGCGATACCCCCAAGCGAGCTCTGTCAGTCAGAGCGATATTGATCAGCTTTTTGCTGAGCCACCGTCCTCATCTGAACTCAGAAGTGCTTTGAGTCAGGGTTTTAACGATGTAGAAATCTTGGCGGTCAGCGTGGGGGCTCTTCATTCGCATCCCGCACAGTTGGCGCGCGTCCGATATAGCGCGGGCACACCATCTGGACAGGCCTTTGTTTCGGGACGCATGGCAATGACAGCCACGCCCGGTCTCACATGGACCCTTTCATGTGGCGGGCAAGGCAACACGCCCGCTGATGCGGAAAAGAACTTTCAGTTCTGGCAGCTTGAAATAAACAGAATCGTATCGTCGTTTAGGTTCAAGTAGTTTCTTCGATAGAAAAGGGGACGCAAATGAAGTGGCTAGCATATGTCGGGTGGTTCATCGTCTGGTTCTTTATTCATTCATTCGTGTTCGTGCCAATTATCAAGGCTAGCGAGAACTCGCTAGTGGGCGGTTTGGCAGCAGCAACAAACGTGGCCGTTCTGTTTGGCGGCTTTGTTCTGGTTTCGCGAAAATTTGCCAAGAAGACAAGCTGACACAGCCAAGCGTTTACTATTCTGCGAGGGTCTATGC
>JBAQUE010000324.1:0-1915 GCA_049297315.1 Rugosibacter sp. | reverse complement strand
GCGCAGCGGTCCGGATAACCTGGCCTCGGCCAGCGCCGCATCCAGCGTGCGGCCAGTGATCACGGCGCTTAACAATTCGGCCGCATGCAGCAAAGCGGCGGCCAGCGGGGCGGAACGGGGCGTGGTTTCAGTCATGGCGGCAGTTTATCGCCATGGCCGGTATGCCCTGCGGATTGCCGCAGGTTCAGCCCATCGCACGCAGTCGCGCGACGCGCTCTTCGGTTGCCGGGTGGGTCGAAAACAAGCCGCGCAGGCCGCCGCCGGAGAGCGGGTTCATGATCATCATCTGCGCGGTTTCAGGATGCGCGTCCGCCGTTTCCATCGGGATGCCACGCGCATAAGCATCAATCTTCGTCAGCGCATCCGCCAGCGCCTGCGGCTCGCCGGAAATCTCCGCGCCGCCACGGTCGGCTTCGAATTCACGGGCGCGTGAAATCGCCATCTGGATCAAACTTGCCGCCAGCGGCGCGAGGATCATGACCAGAATCCCCACCAGCGGATTCGTCGAACGCCTGGAAGAATCGCGGTTGCCAAAGAACATCGCAAAGTTGGCCAGCATCGAAATCGCGCCGGCCATCGTGGCGCTGATCGTCGAAATCAAAATGTCACGATGCTTCACATGCGTCAACTCGTGCGCCATGACGCCGCGCAACTCGCGCGCCGAGAGCATCTTGACTATGCCCGTGGTAGCGGCGACGGCGGCGTGTTCAGGGTTGCGTCCCGTGGCAAAGGCATTCGGCTGCGCCTCGTCGATCAGATACACGCGCGGCATGGGCAATGCCGCCCGCGCGGCGAGTTCCTTCACCATGTTGTACAGATAGGGCGAACTGGCCTCATCAACTTCCTGCGCGTTGTACATGCGCAGCACCATCTTGTCGGAGAACCAATAGGCAAAGACATTCATCCCGCCGCCCAGCAACAGCGCCAGCAGCATGCCCTGCGCACCACCCAGCGCTGCGCCGATGGCGCCGAACAGCGCCACGATGCCTGCCATCAGAATTGAAGTTTTTAACCAGTTGCCAAGCATTGTTTTCTCCGTTAATTGAATGCGTTTATACCCAAATATCCAGGTTAGATGGGGTTGGCGGCAATAAATTCAATCGTGAAGCGTTTTTCGGCGGAACCGCCGGTTCCCTCCGTTTGCGCTACCATCCCCCTGGGCAGGCTGCTCACCATAAGAAAAAAGCCGCCAATTGCCCCATTCCCGATCAACTTAATCAAGGAGAGCACCTGATGTCCATTATCTTGCAATCGCTGGGACGCACCGTTGTCGCTGGCATCGTTTTGCTGGTGATTGTCCTGTTTGCCTTCGGTACCGGTTTGACACATACCCACATCATCGGCATGCGCTGGCTGCATGTGATGTGCGGCGTGATGTGGATCGGCCTGCTGTGGTATTTCAACTTCGTGCAAATCCCGTCGATGCCGAAAATTCCGGACGAGCAAAAACCCGCCATCAGCAAAGTCATCGCCCCTGCCGCGCTGTTCTGGTTCCGCTGGGCCGCGCTGGCGACGGTCGTCACCGGCCTGCTGCTGGCCCAGGCAAATCATTATCTGATGCAGGCGCTGACCCTCGCCGACCCGGCGCGCACGATAGGCATCGGCATGTGGCTGGCGCTGGTGATGGCCTTTAATGTCTGGTTCATCATCTGGCCGAACCAGAAAAAGGCGCTGGGCATTGTCACCGTCGAAGCCGCTGAAAAAGCCAAGGCGGCACGTCTGGCCATGCTGACCTCGCGCATCAACACGCTGCTGTCGATCACCATGCTGTACTGCATGGTCGCCCAGCAGAACGGCGGCCTGTAAAACATCCACGTCCGCATTGCTATAAAAAGGGCGCGAACGTTCAAATTCACCCGACGGCGGAAGCGGTCAAAGCCCGCTGTAGCCGGTCGGGTGGAATACAGGGTTGGGC
>JBAQUE010000323.1:0-8364 GCA_049297315.1 Rugosibacter sp. | reverse complement strand
TTTTCAATCATTGCGCGGAACGCGCGCGCCAGGTCGCCCACCTCATCGGCGCGGTTGTCCGCCGGCACGCTGACGGTAAGGTCACCGCCAGCAACCTGCCCGGCAATGCCCGCAATCACCCGTAGCGGCGCGGCGATGATCCGGTTCAGGAGCAGCACCATCGCCAGCCCGAATAGCATCGCCGCGATGCCGATGATGGCAAACATGCGTACCACCTGCCCGGTACGCTGTTCGGATTCCGCCACGGCAGCGTGCGCGCGCGCCACTGCCGCGTCGCCCAATTCCTGGGCGATGGCGCGCATCTGGCGGTAGCGTTTCTCCTGAACACCTACCGCCAGCGCCCTGGCTTCGTCTGTCCTGTTTGCGTAGATCAGCGGGATGAGCTGCTCGTCCCGCGTCTGCGCGAATGCCTCGCGGATCGTCTTCAACTCTTCGAGCCGACCCGACAGACGCACTTCATTGCGGTTGCGTTCCAGCAATCGGCGTGTGCCCTCGGCCATCTCCTTGTTACGCTGCGTGATCTCCTGGCGCCAGGTTTCCTGGTCGGAACGGTTTGCCGCGAGCATCATGCTGAGCAGCGCCGCCCGGATGCCATTCTCGTCCGAACGGAGGTTCAGCAGATCCACGGCATTGGCGAAATCGTGCTGGTAGAGATTTTTCTGCGACGCCTGGATCGCCGAAATGCCCAGGTAGGCGGTCGCAACCACGCTTGCGAGGAGGGCAATCATCAGCCCGAAGCCGACGAAAAGCTTGCTGCGTGTCGTCAAGTCGAGAAACCATTTCATGCCTTGCTCTCCTTTGTTGAAATGTAATGCGCCAACTGAGCCCCCTGTTTTCTTATCCGGCTACCTGCTCCTTGACAATAATGCTTTCGTCCGCCAGCAGCCTCGAAGCATCGAGAACCACGGTGCGCTCGGCAGTCACGCCTTTCAGGTAATCCTCACGGATGCCGGTGAGCGTGGGCAGGGATGGCTGGATCCCGGTTAGCGGAATGCGGCGTACGCCGGTAATGACATCGGCCAGAATGCCGAAGACCATGGCGCCGTTTTGCAGCACGATGATCTTGTTGAGGTCGGTCAGCCCTTTTTCCGGCAGGTCGAAGAATTTCCCGATGTCGATGACCGAGAGTATCTCGCCGCGCAGATTGACGATGCCCAGCACGAAGGCCGGGGTGCACGGCAGCGGCGTCAGGTTTTCCATGGGCGCGATCTCGCGGACGGACGACAGGCCGATTGCATAGCGCTCGTGGGCAAGGAGGAATTCCACCACCTCAATGGACTCATCGGCGGCCTCTGCCAGCGCGGGCTCCCGGGCCAGCGCCTGCGCCCGCGCCTGCAGGATGCGTTGTGTCTCTTCCGCCGTCGGCGTCCAGACGCGCTCGACTGCGGTGTGCGCGGCCTCCATGCGCTGCTTGACCTGACGCCAGTCAACAGTTGCCGGCTTGCGCGGTTTTGGCTCATTGGCATCCATGCCGGTTTTTCCTTCAGCCGCCCGCGGCTGTCGCCTGCGGCAAGTTCCGCCGCACCGACGCGATGATCTCGCCCAGCCGGCCAGCGGTCAAGCCCTCCGCATCCGGCAGAACCTCGTCCTGCGTGTGTGTCTGCAGCAGCGCCTGCGCCGTGTCGAAATGCCGCCGCGCTTCGCGCGGCTGACCCTGCGACAGGCGCAGGTTGCCCAGGGCAAAGTGCGCCAGCACGAAATCCGGATCGAGATAAAGCGCGCGCCGCAGCGCCTGCGCCGCACGGTCATTTTCTCCCTGCTCCTGCAGGATGGCTGCAAGGAGATAATGGGTTGTCGGATCGAGCTTGTCGGCCGTGATCGCCTTCTCGCACCAGCCGATGGCCTCGGCGAGCTTGCCCTGGTTGGCGCAGGCATGGGCCGCGCGGGAAAAGGCCGCCCGCTCATTCTGGTTGGCGGGGTGTCCAGACACCGATTCAAAGCTTGCAACCGGCTCTGCCGCTGCGGATTGAGCCGACACAGGCTTCACGGCTTCCGGCATGCGCAAGGTAGCGGGTCGCGGGGTAAGCTGATCAAGCGGATCAACCGCGGCAAGCGGCGAGACTGAACCCCCGGTTACGTCTGCCTGCGGCTCCGCGCCCTGGGTCTTGCGGTAGAACACCGCGCCGGGGAAGGCTGTGACCTTGAACTGCGGAAACAGGCTGTTCGAGGTTTCCGCCGGGCTGACCATGAGCCACCCATCATCGACGAGCGAGCGGTGGAAGTTTTGCGCAACCTTCTTCACCCAGGCCGGGCTGAAATACATCAGCACATTGCGGCAGAGGATCACGTCCATCGCCGTGGTGTTGGTCAAAAGCGAGGGATAGCTATCCTCGGCAAGATTAAGGCAGGCAAAAGCCACCCGTTTGCGGATAGACGGCAGTATCTCGAAACGCCCGTCTTTTCTCGGTTTGAAGTAGCGTTGCCGCAGGTGGTCCGGCATATCGCGGAACGACCATTCGCCATAGATGCCCGCGGTCGCCTTGCGCAGGAATGCCGGATTAAGGTCGGTGGCCAAGAGGGTGATGTTCCAGTCCCGCTGATCTGGAATCAGACGGTCGAGAAGCATGGCGACCGAGTAGGGCTCCTCGCCCGTGCAGCAGCCGGCGCTCCAGATGCGCAGGCGCCGTTCGGACGCCCGCGTGCGGAGCAGTTGCGGAAGAATGTGCTGTTCGAGCGCCTCGAAACTCATCTTCTCGCGGAAAAAATAAGTCTCGCCCACGGTCAGATGGCTGGCAAGCACCTCGATCTGATGGCGCGTCAGGGGTGCGGACAGGAGCCAGCGGGCGCACGATGCCGCATCCGGCATGCCGAAGGCGGGCGCGGCGGCGGCGATGCCGCGCGCAAGATCGCGCCAGCGCTCTGCGGGAAAGTGCAAACCGGTCTGCGCCGCCAACAGATCGCTCAGGGACATGCTGAGTTGGTCTGAAAACACCTTGTCCATCTTATCGGCCTCCGGCCGGTATCATGGCGCGTTCGAGCGCGGACGCTTCATCCAGCGACAGAAATCGGCCCAGATCGTGGATGAGAATCAGACCGTCTGCGAGTTTCACCACGCCATCAACATACGCCATGCCAGGGAAAATGCTGGCGGCAGCGATGATATCCGGCTCCGGATATTCGAGCACGCCGCTGACCGTATCGGCCATGAGCGCCACCGGCCGTTGGTTTGTGCGGGCGATGACCAGCCGGTCGGTCAGCGCTGCCGGCCGCTCCGCGAGGCGGAATCGCCGGCGCATATTGACCACCGGGACCACCCGTCCCTGAACATTGACCACGCCGGACACAATCTCCGGCGCATCCGGCAGGGGACTGACATAAACAGCACGGACCACACGCTCGACGGCCGACAGGCGCAAGGCAACGCGCAACTCATCCAGACCAATGGCAACGTACTCTCCCATATTGTTATCTCCCGGATTTCCTCTTATCGCATAGCCGCTGCGCCCCGTGTAAACCTATCCCGCCATAAGCGAACCATAGCACTATTTATGCGGAATAAGTAAATTGTCAAGCGATTGTCACAAATCAGGGCGGATGTCTCCTTGGTCAAGAAGGCGCAGAGTAGAGGGCATCAATAAGCAACCGTGGCGACACACCTGTTGCATATCCTGGCCATCTTGCGGCATCCGGCTGTGATTCCGCAGCCACAACGACCTTGCTTTACGCGCTGACCGTTTCTTCCTGCTGTTGCAAGGCCCACATCTGCGCATACAAGCCGCCCTGCTCGAGCAGGCTGCGATGCGTGCCGCGCTCGGCAATGCGGCCAGCGTCCAGCACCAGGATTTCGTCGGCATTCATCACCGTCGACAAGCGGTGCGCGATGGTCAGCGTGGTGCGGCCGATGGCGGCGAGATCGAGTTCGGCCTGGATGGCTTTTTCGGTTTTCGAATCCAGCGCCGAAGTGGCCTCGTCAAAAATCAGGATGGGCGGATTTTTCAACAACGCGCGGGCAATCGCCACGCGCTGTTTTTCGCCGCCGGAAAGTTTCAGGCCGCGTTCGCCGACGCGCGTGTTGTACCCCTCAGGCAGGCGTTCGATGAAGCCGTGGATGTGCGCGGCGCGCGCGGCGGCGATGACTTCATCGCGCGGCGCGTCGGGGCGGCCATACTGGATGTTGTAGAAAATCGTGTCGTTGAACAGCACGGTGTCCTGCGGCACGATGCCGATGGCGGCGCGTAGCGAGACTTGCCGCAGGGCGCGCAGGTCGTTGCCGTTGATGGTGATGCCGCCGGCATTCACATCGTAAAAGCGGAACAACAGGCGCGCCAGCGTGGACTTGCCTGAACCGCTGTGGCCGACCACGGCCACCGTCTTGCCAGCGCCGACTTTTAGCGATACGTCGAACAGGATTTGCCGCGCCGGTTCGTAGCTGAAATTGACGTGATCGAATGCTATCGCGCAGGGCGCCATCTTGCCGTCGGCAAACAGCGGCCGGGCATCGGGCGCATCGCGCACTTCGCGGTTGGTATCAAGCAGGGCGAACATGCGTTCGATGTCGGTCAATGCCTGGCGGATTTCGCGGTAGAGCACACCGAGGTGGTTGAGCGGCATGTAAAGCTGGATCAGGAAGGCATTCACCAGCACGATGTCGCCGACCGTCATGCGCCCGGCGGCGACGCCTGCGGCGGCCAGCCACATCATCAGGCTGACGCCGGCGGCGATGATCAGCGACTGGCCGAGATTGAGCCAGGACAGCGAAATCTGGCTCTTGATCTGGGCGGCTTCCCACTTTTTCAGGCGCTCATCATAACGCGCGCGTTCCCAGGCTTCGTTGTTGAAATACTTGACGGTTTCGTAGTTGATCAGGCTGTCGATGGCGCGCACGTTGGCGGCGGAATCCAGTTCGTTAACCTCACGCCGCAGATGCGTGCGCCAGTTGCTGACAACGATGGTGAACACCACATACGCAGTCAGCGTCGCCAGCGTGATCAGGGTGAAGCCGATTTCGTAACGCACGGCGAGGATGCCCAGCACCAGCGCAATTTCGACCAGCGTGGGCAGGATCGAATACAGCGTGTAGCTGATCAGCGAACTGATAGACCGCGTGCCGCGCTCGATGTCGCGCGTGAGGCCGCCCGTCTGGCGTTCCAGATGAAAACGCAGCGACAACGCATGCAGATGTTCGAACACCTGCAAGGCGATGGTGCGCACGGCCTGTTGCGTGACGCGCGCGAAGAGAATTTCGCGCAGCTCGGTAAACAGCGCGGTGGAAAAGCGCAACGCCCCATACGCGGCGAGCAGGCCGATCGGCACCAGCAACAAGACTTGCCGGGTCTTGTCCATGCCATGCAAAGTGAAGCTGTCGATGATGTCCTTGAACACCAGCGGCACGGCGATGTTGGTGAGTTTGGCGGTGATCAGGCAGGCCAGCGCAAAAACCACCCGCCCCTTCCACGCCCACAGGTAAGGCAGTAGCGTCTTGATGGTGTGCCAGTCGTGGCGCGTTGTCAGGTCAGGGCCAGGCAGGGCGGATGAGGCAGAGGATGGGCGCATCGGAGTATTCTAGCAGCCGGCATTTATGCGGCCGCCGTAGTGCGGATGGCCGTAATGACACGAGAGGAGATGCAATGCTTTGGCTTTCCATTTTGGTCGGTGTATTAGCTGCGGTGCTATTGCTGCCAGCGTTGCGCCAACTGGCGATCACCGGCCCGGTGTTTGCGCTGTTCAAGAAAATCCAGCCCGCGATGTCGTCAACCGAAACGGATGCGCTCGAAGCGGGCACCGTGTGGTGGGAGGGCGAGCTGTTTTCCGGCAAGCCGCGGTGGGAAAAATTGCTGGCCTACCCGCAACCCCAACTGACGCCGATGGAACAATCTTTTCTGGATAATGAATGTGCGGAACTGTGCCGCCTGACCAATGACTGGGAAGCGACGCAAGTGCATCAGGATTTATCGCCCGCCGCCTGGCAGTTCATCAAGGACAAGGGCTTTCTTGGCATGATCATCCCGCGCCAATATGGCGGGCTGGAATTCTCCGCCTATGCGCATTCGCAAATCGTGCAGAAGCTCTCCTCGCGTTCTTCAGCGGCGGCCGTTTCGGTGATGGTGCCGAACTCGCTGGGTCCGGCGGAGTTGCTGCTGCGCTATGGCACGGCAGAGCAGAAAAACCACTATCTGCCGCGCCTGGCCAAGGGGCAGGAAGTGCCTGCCTTTGCGTTGACCAACCCGCATGCCGGCTCGGATGCTGCCGCGATTCCCGACACCGGCATTGTCTGCATGGGCGAATGGCAGGGACAGCAGGTGCTCGGCATGCGTGTGACCTGGGAGAAACGCTACATCACGCTGGGGCCGGTGTGCACCTTGCTTGGTTTGGCGTTTCATCTGCACGACCCGGATCATCTGCTGGGCGACATCGAGGACATCGGCATCACCTGCGCGCTGGTGCCGAGCGGACATCCCGGCGTGCATATCGGCCGCCGTCACTGGCCGCTGAACGCGGTGTTCCAGAACGGGCCGAACTGGGGCCAGGATGTGTTCATGCCGCTGGACTGGATCATCGGCGGCCCGGCGATGGCCGGCCATGGCTGGCGCATGGTGATGGAATGCCTGGCCGCGGGGCGTGCGATTTCGCTGCCGTCGACCAGCACCGGCATCGCCAAGCTGGCGGTGCGCGCCACCGGCGGCTATGCGCGCGTGCGCAGCCAGTTCAATCTGGCCATCGGCAAATTCGAGGGCGTCGAAGAAGCGCTGGCGCGCATGGGTGGTAACACTTACCTGATGGATGCGGCGCGGAGGATGACCACCGGCGCGGTCGATCTGGGTGAGCATCCTTCCGTCGCCTCGGCCATCGTCAAATACCACGTCACCGAACGCGCGCGGGGCGTGGTGAATGATGCGATGGATGTCCTCGGCGGCAAGGGCATTTGCCTGGGACCGAACAACTTCATGGCGCGCGCGTATCAGCAGATTCCGATTGCCATCACGGTGGAGGGGGCGAACATCCTGACGCGCAGCCTGATCATCTTTGGCCAGGGCGCGATACGCTGCCATCCCTTTGTGCTGGCCGAGATGCAGGCAACGCAGCATACCGACGCCAAAGCCGGTTTGCGCGCATTCGATGGCGCGCTGGCGGGGCATGTCGCCTTCGCCATCGGCAATGCGCTGCGCGCCCTATGGCTGGGGCTGACGGGCTCGCATTTTGTCGGTGTACCGGCAAGTGTTGCGCCGGAAACGAAACGCTACTACCAGCAGCTCACGCGCTTTTCGGCGGCGTTCGCTTTCTTGTCCGACGTCTCCATGCTGGTACTCGGCGGCGGCTTGAAGCGCCGCGAAAAACTCTCGGCGCGGCTGGGCGACATCTTGTCGCAGATGTATCTCGCGTCGGCCACGCTCAAGCGCTATCAGGACGAAGGCTGCCAGGCGGCCGATGCGCCGCTGATGCACTGGGCGATCCGGGATGCGATGTTCCGTGCGCAACAGGCATTTGAAGGCGTGCTGGCCAACTTTCCGAACAAGCCCGCGGCCTGGCTGCTGGCGCGGATTATTTTTCCGCTCGGCCGGCCGTATGTGGTACCCGCCGATGAGTTGGGGCATGAAGTGGCCAAGTGTTTGATCACGCCGTCGGCCACACGCGACCGGCTGACTGACGGCATGTATCTGCCGCAAAACGGGGCGGAAGCTAGCGACGATGCGGTGGGCCTGGTTGAACTGGCGCTGGCGGCCACGCTCGCGGCGGAACCTGCCGAGGCGAAATTGCGCGCGGCAGTGAAAAAAGTCGGCGCTGGTGGAACGGCGACCAACTCCGTCATGAACGAACGGGAACGCCTGCATCAGGCGCAGCAAACCGGCGTACTGACCGCCGCAGAAACCACGCTGGTCGCACACCGATATGACCTGCGCGACAAGGTCATCCGCGTGGATGATTTTGCGCCCGATTTTTCGGCCGCCGCGCACGGGTAAAATGCCCCGTTTTTCAGGGACAGGAAACTATTGATGAACGCTGTTGCCAAATCCGCCGCCAAATTTTGCTGGGATGATCCCTTGCTGCTGGATCAGCAACTGACCGAAGACGAGCGCATGCTGCGCGATGCCGCGCGCGACTATTGCCAGGGCAAGCTGGCGCCGCGCATCCAGATGGCATTTCGCAATGAAACCACCGACCCGGGCATTTTCCGCGAAATGGGCGAGATGGGCTTGCTTGGCGCGACGATAGGCGCGGCATACGGCGGCGCAGGATTGAACTACGTCAGCTACGGCCTGATCGCGCGTGAAGTCGAGCGTGTCGATTCCGGCTACCGCTCGATGATGAGCGTGCAATCTTCCCTGGTCATGGTGCCGATCAATGACTTTGGTACGGAAGCGCAAAAACAGAAATACCTGCCCAGGCTGGCGAGCGGCGAATGGATAGGCTGCTTTGGTTTGACCG
>JBAQUE010000322.1:0-5471 GCA_049297315.1 Rugosibacter sp. | reverse complement strand
CGACGCGCAAAAGCCGCGCAACCGCAAAAACCCACGGCGCATGGCCGAAGCGTAAGCCGGGCTGAAAGTGGGAAGCAGGTTGCGCATGCGCAGATGATAAGCGAAGGGAAACGAACGCACCCAACGTTGGAGTTAAGGCCGCGGCTGTAAGCCGTCGGCCTTGAACGACTTGTTATGCGCAAACGCACAACACTTATGGATTAGCCGCCGCTGTGACTGACGGCGGATTAATCATGCCCACTACCAAATGACTCGGATACAGTGTTGTGGTTTCTGCTTTGATGAGATCTATGTGCTCGCGTATTCCGGCTAGTGAGTCATCAATACCTGACACCATGTAGTCGGTTAGCATTTTTATGACCTGCGACTGACGAGCCCCAAGCTCCTTCTCAAGCTCAGACGGCGGGAAGGCACTACCTAGTTTTTTCCCTACTTCTTCTACCGCCGGCTGCAAAACTTCTACATGCAATTTCGACCTTTGCTGGATGACATCAAGGGTAGAGGTGATTTCTTGCTCAACAAGAGAGAGCGTGCCAAGAAGATTCGGATTTTTTGACTTAAAGATAAAAGACAAAGAGTCATAGTCGAACTTTGGGCATCCAAAAGACATTCCAGCAGCCGGCAAAATGTAGAGATGGCGAAATGGATTGGATGCATGCTCAAGAATGAACTGGTTCTTAAATGCGTGGAATTTATTGTACCAGCGAGCCAGTTCAAATATTGCATTGTTAGCGGCCTTAACATCTTTCTCAACGGCTTCTTTCTTGGTGTTATCTTCGTGAAGCCTAAATGCATACCAAGAGCCACCAAATGCGGCTGCCAGCGTTGTGAGTGGTGTAAAGAAATAATCTAAAAACGAGGCCGCCGAAGCGGACTCAACAATCCTGCCTGCTGAGAATCCGGCTACAGAAAAGCAGGCTGCTGCGAATATAACGAGGAGAACTATTTTCGTATTCACCTTTACCATGCTCGGCGCCTCCTTTGCGCATAACGTTAGTTAAGTAGACACCCGAAAATCGGCCGGGAAAAGCGCCGTTGCGGTGTATAAAATTGGGTTATTCTTGTAGCTCATTGAAATATATAAAATAAATATTTTAGTGACACCCTAAAATTTCGCGCAAATGCACCACTGTCAAACCCTGATCCCACCGCCCAAGTTACTCGACCAAGTGCGTGACAAGCTGCGGGTGAAACATGACAGCATCCGCACCGGGCAGTCTTATGTTGATTGGATTAAACGATAGATTCTTTTTCATGGCAAGCAGCACAAACTTGATTGGCGGGTGATTTTGATCTGTTCAGTTTTTCCTCTGCCCCTGCATTCGCCAAAACCGTTTCACCATCTCCAGCGTGACGACGAGCAGGACGGTGGCGGTCAGGGTGGCGATGAGGTCATTGGCGTGCAATGGCCCGAAGCGGAACAATTCGCGCGCCGGTGACCAGGCCAGAATGAGGCTCAGCAGCGACAATGTGACCACAGCGACCCACCACAGGGCGCGGTTGTTCCAGCGCAGGGCGTTGGCCAGCGAGCTGCTGAAGGAGCGATTGACCAGCACCAGCCCGAGGTTGATCAGCACCAGCGAGACGAAGGTGAGCGCGCGCACTTCGTTTTCGGGCATGCCGCGGGAGAGGGCGAGCAGATAGAGCGCGGCGAGCACGCCGAAGGCGACCAGGCCTTGCAGCACGCTCCACAGGATGAAGGGCAGGGAAAACAGGCGGCTGTCGGCCGCGCGCGGGCGGCGCTGCATGATGTCGCGCTCTTCTTCTTCGGCTTCGAAAACGATCGAGCAGACCGGGTCGATGACCATTTCGAGAAAGGCGATGTGGATGGGCATGAAAATCAGCGGCGAGCCGATGACCAGCGGCAACAAGGCGAGCCCGGCAATCGGCAGGTGGATGGCGAAAATATAGCCCATGGCCTTGCGCAAATTATCGTAAATGCGGCGGCCAAGGCGCACGGTTTTGACGATGGAGCCAAAATCATCATCCAGCAACACCAGCGCGGCGGCTTCGCGCGCCACGTCCGTGCCGCGGCCGCCCATGGCGATGCCGATGTCGGCGGCCTTGAGCGAGGGCGCGTCATTCACGCCGTCGCCCGTCATGGCGACGACTTCGCCAGCGGCTTTGAGCGCGCGCACGATGCGCAGTTTTTGCGCGGGCATGATGCGCGCGAAAACGGAAACGGCAGGGATGCGTTGGCTTAATTCCGCGTCACTCATGGCTTCGATCTCGTCGCCGGTGAGCACTGCGTCCGAAGCCAGTCCGGCGGCGTGGGCGATGGCGCGGGCGGTGGCCGGGTAGTCGCCGGTGATCATCACCACCCGGATGCCGGCCGAGCGGCATTCACGCACCGCGTCGGGCACGGAGGCGCGCAAGGGATCAGCCAGGCCGACCAGGCCGATGAAGTTGAAGGCAAACTCTTTGGGTGAGGCAGGCCATGCTTGCGCGTGCGGGTTGGTCGCCGCGGCTTGCGCCACGGCCAGCACGCGCATGCCTTGTGCCGCCAGGGCATTGACTTCATGCGTGAGCTTGGCCAGCGCGGCGGCGTCGAACTGGCAAAGCGCGGCAATGGTTTCGGGCGCGCCTTTGGCGGCGATGCGGTAGCTGTCTGTGCCCGCGATTTGCCAGACTTGCGTGACGGCGAGCAAGTCCGGGCGCAGGCCGTAGCTGTGGACGAGGGTTTCCTGTGTGTTTTTTGCCGAGGCCAGGGCGTGAAACGCCTTGTCCATCGGGTCGAAGGCTTCCGGTGCGCTGGCTAGGCGTCCGCAGTCGACGAGGGGTTGGAATTTTGCCGGCAATGGTTGTGCGTGCCGGGGTTCGGGAGACGGCTTATACGTTTCCCCCGCCACTACCAGCGCTGCAATCGCCATGCGGTTTTCAGTCAGCGTGCCGGTTTTGTCGGTGCACAGCACGGTGGCTGCGCCCAGCGTTTCAATCGCCGCTGCGCGACGGGTGAGCACGCGCGCGCGGGAAATGCGCCAGGCGCCCATCACGGTGAACACCGTGAGCACCAGCGGAAATTCTTCCGGCAGCATCGACATGCCCAACGCAATGCCAGCCAGAATGGCATCCAGCCACGAGCCGCGCGTGAGGCCGTAGAGCAACACGGCGATGACGCAGCAAACCAGGCCGAACAGGCCAAAGACGCGCACCAGGCGGCGGGTTTCTTGCGTCAGGCGCGGCGGCGCGCTGTCGATGGTTTCCAGCGCCTGGCCGATTTTGCCAATCTCGCTGCGCGGTCCGGTGGCGGTGACTTCGGCCAAACCCTGACCGCGCACGATGAGCGTGCCGGAAAAGATGAAAGGCAAATCGTCGCCGCCGGGACGTGCGGCTGGTGCTGTATTCGCTGTGCTCGCCGTGTTGCCAGCGCCGACTTTTAGGGAGACCTTGCGCACCGGCACCGATTCGCCGGTCAAGAGCGATTCATCCACCTGCATGTCCGTCGCCTGGATCAGCCGCGCATCGGCGGGCACGCGGTCGCCTTCGGCAAGCAGAAGCAAATCGCCGCGCACCACCTCGCGGCCGGGGATGCGGTGCTGCTCGCCATGGCGAAGCACCAGCGCACGCGGGCTGGTCAAATCGCGCAACGCTTCGAGCACGCGCTCGCTACGGCTTTCCTGCACGATGGCGATGACCACGGAGATGGACGCGAATGCGAGCAGCAGCAAGGCTTCGGTCAGGTCACCCAGGATCAGGTAAATCATGCCTGAGCCGATGAGCAGGCCAAACATCGGCTCGCGGACGACTTCCAGCGCAATGCGTGGCAGTGTGCGGTGTCCGGTGCGCGGCAGTTCGTTATAGCCTTCTGCCGCTAACCGTGCTGTTGCTTCGTCGTGGGTGAGCCCCTGTGGCTGGGGGGATGTCGTTTGTGGGGCTTGATCTGGCATGATGGTTTTCAGCGGGGAGGATCAACGCCCCGCTAATTTAACCGATGCCCAAATTAACCGATACCCAAATTAATCGATACCCAAGCGGCGGCAGATTTCCAGCGTCAGGCGCGATTGGTTCATCGAATAAAAGTGCAGCCCCGGCGCGCCGCGTGCGATGAGCTGCTGGCACAAATCGGTGACCACATCCAGCCCGAAGGCTTCGATGGAGGCCGTATCGTCGCCAAAACTTTCAAAGGTCTTGCGCATCCAGCGCGGAATCTCGGCGCCGCAGGCGTCCGAAAAGCGCGCCAGTTTCGAGAAACTGCCGATTGGCATGATGCCCGGCGTGATCGGCGCCGTGATGCCCAGTGCGCGCGCTTCGGCGACGAAGCGCGTGTAGGCGTCGGGATTGTAAAAATATTGCGTAATCGCGGCATTCGCGCCGGCGTCGATTTTTTGCTTGAAATGCCGCAAGTCGTCGCGCGGGCTTTTCGCCTGCGGATGCCATTCCGGGTAAGCCGCGACGTCGATGTGAAATGCGTCGCCGGTTTCCGCGCGGATGAAGGCGACCAGCTCATTGGCATAACGGAATTCACCGGGGTCGGCCATGCCGGAGGGCAAGTCGCCACGCAGGGCGACAATGCGGCGGATGCCGCGCTCGCGGAAGATGGCCAGCAATTCACGGATGCTCGCCCGCGTTGCGCCGATGCACGACAGGTGCGGCGCGGCGACATGGCCCGCGGCGGCGATTTCGCTGACCGTGGCCAGCGTGCGCTCCTGCGTCGAACCGCCGGCGCCATAGGTGACGGAGAAAAATGCCGGCTGCAATACAGCCAGGCGTTCGCGCGTGGCATGCAATTTCGCTATGCCTTCCGCCGTTTGCGGCGGAAAGAATTCAATGGAGAGCTCAAGGGCCATGACGTGTCCTTCCAAAAGCCGGCGCTCGCCGTATCGCCAGCGCCGACTTTTTGGTGTTAATCAATAGCGGTAATGTTCCGGCTTGTACGGGCCGGTTTTCGCCACGCCGATGTATGCCGCCTGCTGCTCGGTCAGCTCGGTGAGCTGGGCGTTCAGCTTCTTCAATTGCAGGCGCGCGACTTTTTCATCCAGATGCTTGGGCAGCGTATACACGCCCACCGGATAATCCGCGTTGCGCGTGAACAGTTCAATCTGCGCAATCGTCTGGTTGGCGAATGACGACGACATCACATAGCTCGGATGCCCCGTGCCGCAACCCAGATTCACCAGGCGGCCCTTGGCCAGCAGGATGATGCGTTTGCCGGGTTTACCATCAACTGCGGGGAAAATGATGTGGTCGACCTGCGGCTTGATTTCTTCCCACTCATATTTTTCCAGCGCAGCGACTTCGATCTCGTTGTCGAAATGCCCGATGTTGCAGACGATGGCCTGATCTTTCATCTTCGCCATGTGGTCATGGGTGATGACGTGGTAGTTGCCGGTACAGGTGACAAAAATGTCGGCCTTGTCGGCAGCGTATTCCATGGTGACGACGCGATAACCTTCCATCGCCGCCTGCAGGGCGCAGATTGGGTCGATTTCGGTGACCCAGACTTGCGCAGACAGGGCGCGCATGGCTTGGGC
>JBAQUE010000321.1:0-8668 GCA_049297315.1 Rugosibacter sp. | reverse complement strand
GTTCAGCGCCGCCGCCAGTTCAGCGGCTTCGTTGGCCGAGCGGTGGTAATGGATGGCCACGCAAGCGCCCGCCTCGTGCAACGTGCGCGCGATTTCGGCGCCAACGCGCCGCGCCGCGCCGGTGACCAGGATGACCGGGGAGATGTTGACGATATTCATTATTTCAACAGTATACCGGCCAGTACGCGCGCTGCCGCAGCGAAACCGAAACTGGCGGTGATAGCGACCGAGGAGCCGTAGCCCGCGCAGGCCAGGCCCATGCTGGCGTCGAATGTCTCTGTTTCGACATCCGTCAGGCAAAAGTCGGCGTTGGCGGGACGGCGAATCTGTTCCGGCGAGAATACGCAATCGACACCAAACTTCTTCTTCGGGTCGCGCGGATAGCCGTAGTGTTTGCGCAGCCGTGCACGCACGTTCGAGGCCAGCGCATCCTGCGTGGTGCGCGACAAATCGGCAATCTGTATCTGCGTCGGATCAATCCGTCCACCCGCGCCGCCGGTGGTCAGGATGGGGATGCCCGCCTGCTGGCAATGGGCGATCAGCGCCGCCTTGGCGCGTACATGGTCGATGGCGTCGATGACCGCATTGCAGGGTGGAATCAACTGTGCGACATTATCTTCATCGATGAATTCTTCGACCCTATTCACCCGGCATGCCGGGTTGATTTCGCCGATGCGCGCGGCCATGGCCTGCACTTTGGCCGCGCCCAGTGTGGCTTCCAATGCGTGAATCTGCCGGTTGATGTTGGATTCCGCAATGTGATCGAGGTCGATCAGCGTGACCTGCCCGATGCCGGATCGCGCCAGCGCTTCCGCCGCCCATGAGCCGACACCGCCGATGCCAACCACCACCACGTGCGCGGCCGCGGCGCGGGCGACCGCACCGGCGCCATACAGGCGCTCAACGCCGGTAAAGCGCCGCTCGTTACGTTCTTGGTCTACAGCTTGGGTGGGCAGGGAAGGCATGTGATAACGCGGTATCGGATGAAACGACAGGATAGAGCGGCTGGCCTACCCTGAAAATGCACTCCCCCGCGTTACCGGGGAGTGTTTTATTTACCCAGCTTTTTTGCGCTGACGCCGCCAATGCCGAAATGCGCCTTGGGCATTTCTTGGATGATAACGCGCACGGATTCCGGCTTGGCATCCAGGCTGCGGCAGATGGCGTCGGTGACTTCGGCAATCAGGCGCTCTTTCTTTTCATCACTGCGCCCTTCCATGATGTGGATATGTGCGATCGGCATGGCAGTTCCTTAAACGAAGCGCAGAGAGACGCTGCCCATGCCCTGCATGCGCAGGGTGACAGAATCGCCTGCCTTGACGGCCACCGCTTCGGTAATGCCGCCGGAAAGGATCACCGATCCGGCGGGAATTTCCTCGCCGCGCGCGCCGAGGTGGTTGGCCAGCATGGCGATGGCGGTCGCCGGGTGGTTGAGCACCGCCGCGCCAGCGCCGAAGGTCATCAGTTCGCCATTCTTTTCCAGCACGAGGCCGGTGGTGCGCATATCCACTTCAGACGGTGACCGGGGCATGCCGCCCAATACATAGCGGGCTGCCGAAGTGTTGTCGGCGATCACGCTGGGCAGGTCGAACTTGAAATCGCGGAAGCGCGAATCAATGACTTCCATGCCGGGCATGACGAAATCCGTCGCCGCCAGCACGGCGGCGATATGGCAACCCGGCCCGCGCAGCGCCTTCTTGGTGACGAAAACCATTTCCGGCTCGACCTTGGGATGAATCAGCTCGGACACCTTGACCTCGCCGCCATCCGGCAGGCAGCCGTAGTCGGTGATGAAGCCGAAGGCCGGCACCGAGACGCCCATCTGCTTCATCTTGGCGTGTGAGGTCAGCCCGGCCTTGAAGCCGGGTATTTTGGTGCCACGGGCGATCTTGCGCTGGCGGATGGCATCCTGGATAGCGTAGGCATCCTCGAAATCCATTTGCGGATATTCCTCGGTGATCTTCAAGGTATCCTTGGCTTGCAGCTCGCAGTTTTCGAGGTGTTCCGCCAGTTTGGCAATGCTTGCCTGATCCAGTTTCATCAATGTGTCTCCGTACGTTGCTGCTGTTTCATTAGCGTGAAACAACGAAATTTGGTGCCGGGTCCACCCTCTCGCGTAGCGAGCTGAAAAGTCACCTCCCCCGCGAGGGGGAGGTTGGGAGGGGGCGGGTCTTTATGCCGCTTTTCGCGCGTTTCAGCATCAGTGGGTGGACTTCCCTGGCCATGTGTGCGTCAGGCTGCTTTGGCGGCAGGCTGTGCGCGCTGCTTGGCCATCGTCATCGCGGTGTCTTCGATCATGTCTTCCTGGCCGCCGACCATGCCGCGCCGGCCGAGTTCAACCAGCAGATCGCGGGAAGGGATGCCATATTTCACGCTGGCGCGCTTGGCGAATAGCAGGAAGGAACCATACACACCGGCATAACCCAACGTCAGCGCATCGCGGTCGATACGGATGGGGAAGTCCATGAGAGGCACCACCAGGTCTTCGGCGACATCCTGAATCTTCCACACATCGACGCCGGTCTGGATGCCCATGCGGTCGCACACGGCGATCAGCACTTCCATCGGCGTGTTGCCGGCGCCGGCGCCCAGGCCTGCGCTGGCGGCATCCAGGCGGTTGGCGCCGGCGGCGACGGCGGCGATGGAATTGGCCACACCCATGGCCATGTTGTGATGGCCGTGGAAGCCGAGTTCGGTTTCCGGCTTGAGCGCGGCGCGCACAGCGGTGATTCTGGCCGTGACATCATCCGGCAGCATGTAGCCTGCCGAGTCGGTGATGTAAATGCAGTTGGCGCCATAGCCTTCCATCAGCTTGGCCTGGCTGACCAAGCCTTCGGGCGTGTTCATGTGCGCCATCATCAGAAAGCCGACGGTATCCATGTCCAGCTTGCGCGCCAGCGTGATGTGCTGTTCGGACACGTCAGCCTCGGTGCAGTGCGTGGCGACACGGATGGTGTTCACGCCCAGGCCATGCGCCATGCGCAGATGGTCGACGGTGCCGATGCCCGGTAGCAACAGCGCGGAGACCTTGGCCTTTTTCATCAGCGGGATGACCGCGCCGAGATATTCCTCATCCGTATGCATCGGGAAACCATAGTTCACCGAAGATCCGCCCAGGCCATCGCCATGCGTCACTTCAATCAACGGAACGCCGGCTTCATCCAGCCCGCAGGCGATGGAGCGCATCTGGTCGAGGGACATCTGGTGACGCTTGGGATGCATGCCGTCACGCAGGGTCATGTCATGCACGGTTATTTTTCTGCCTTGAAGATTCATGATGGTTCTCCTTGAGCTTGGTTTAGCGTGGAATACTTAAGCGGCGAGCGGTGCAGCCGGTACGATCAATGGTTCGAGGACAAGCTTGCCGGCGATGATTTCCTCGGCAAACATTTCAGCCGTGCGTGCAGCGGCGGCGGTCATGATGTCCAGGTTGCCGGCATACTTGGGCAGGTAGTCGCCCAGGCCTTCGACTTCGAGGAAAACCGAGACGCGGTTGCCATCAAAAATCGGCCCATTCACCAGCCGGTAGCCGGGCACGTATTTCTGCACTTCCTTGATCATGGCGTGGATCGACGCAGTGATTTTCGCCTGGTCAGGTTCGGTTTCGGTCAGGCAATGCACGGTGTCGCGCATGATCAGCGGCGGCTCGGCCGGGTTGATGATGATGATGGCCTTGCCCTTCTTGGCGCCGCCGACTTTTTCGATCGCGCCAGCGGTGGTGCGGGTGAATTCGTCAATGTTCTTGCGCGTTCCCGGGCCAGCCGATTTGGATGACACCGTGGCGACGATTTCGCCATAGGCCACAGGCTGCACTTGCGAGACGGCAGCCACCATCGGGATCGTCGCCTGGCCACCGCAGGTGACCATGTTGACGTTCATCTCGCGCTGGCCGACATGCTGCTTGAGGTTCACCGGCGGCACGCAGAAGGGGCCGATGGCCGCCGGCGTCAGGTCGATCATCATCACGCCGAGCGCATTCAGCTTGCGGCTGTTTTCCGCATGCACATAGGCGCTGGTGGCGTCGAAAGCGATTTGGACATTGTCTGCCTTGACGTGCGGCAACAAGCCGTCGACGCCATCGGCGGTGACCTTCATGCCCATCTCGGCGGCGCGCTTCAGGCCGTCGGACGTCGGGTCGATACCGACCATCCATACCGGCTCCAGCACCGGGCTACGTTTGAGTTTGTACAGCAGGTCGGTGCCGATATTGCCGGGGCCGATCAATGCACAGCGGATTTTTTTCATTTGGAGGCTCCTGAAAAGAGGGTATATGTTACGTCAAACCGTTAAATCAGGCTGCGGATCACGCCACCTTCGACGTGGATCGCAGCACCTGTGGTAGCTGACGAAAGGGGGCTGCACAGGTAGGCAACCGTGGTGGCAATTTCGGTTGGTTCGATAAAGCGCTTCAGGATCGAAGTCGGCCGCGCGCTGGCGACAAACTGGCGGCCCGCTTCATCAATGGTCTGATTGTTCTGTTTGGCCATCGGTTCAAAAAACTCCATCACGCCTTCGGTGCGAGTCGGCCCCGGCAACACGGCGTTGACCGTTACGCCGGTGCCGGCACAGGTTTCCGCCAGCCCGCGCGAAACGGACAACTGCGCCGATTTGGTCATGCCGTAATGCACCATCTCGGCTGGCGGGCACACGCCGGATTCGCTGGAGATGAAAATGATGCGTCCCCAGTTGCGCGCCTTCATTTGCGGCAGATACTGGCGCGCCAGGCGCACGCCACTCATGACATTGGCTTCGAAGAAGCGGAACCATTCGCTGTCTTCGATGGCTTCAAATGGCACGGCCGCGAAAATGCCCAGGTTGTTCACCAGGATTTCAACATCCGGGCAAACCTGGATCAGCTGTGCTACGCCTGCGGCGGTGGCCAAATCGGCGGCGATGCCGCTGACCCTGGCCTGCGGACAGGCATCGCGCAGGCGGGTCAGCGCGGCATCCACGCGGTCTTGCGTGCGGCCATTGATGATGACCTGCGCACCCTCGGCGGCCAGCGCCTGGGCGATGGCAAAGCCGATGCCGGCGGTGGAGCCGGTCACCAGGGCGCGCTTGTTGTCCAGTTGCAGGTTCATGACGAGTGCTTAAACGAAGCGGACCGAACAGCCGCCGATGCCGCCGATGGTGACGCGCAGGTTGTCGCCAGCCTGGATCGGGAACATCGCCGCCAGCGAACCGGACAGCACGATCTCGCCCGCCTTGAGCGGAATGCCCAGCGCGCCCAGGGTATTCGCCAGCCAGGCGATCGCATTCACCGGTGAGGCCATGGTCGCCGCGCCGGCGCCGGTGCCGACGATCTCGCCATTTTTTTCGACCAGCATGCCGCAGGTCACCAGGTCCACCTTGCGCACATCGACCAGCTGGTCGCCGAGCACCATGACGCCGCACGAGGCGTTGTCCGCCACGGTATCCTGAATCTTGATTTTCCAGTCGCGGATGCGCGAATCGACAATTTCGAAACAGGCGATCACACCTTCTGTCGCCGCCAGCACATCAGCGCCGGTGATGCCAGGGCCCAGCAGATCCTTCTTCATGACAAAGGCGATTTCACCTTCGGCCTTGGGCTGGATCAACGAGCTGTATTCGATGGCCTCGCCTTCGTTGTAAATCATGTCATCGAGCAGGATGCCGAAATCCGGCTGCCCCACGCCCAGCATGTTCATCACCGCCGTGCTGGTGACGCCGATTTTCTTGCCGACCACGCGCGCGCCTTTTTCCATGCGCCGCGCCACCAGCCGGCTCTGAATCTGGTAGCCGTCGTTGATCGTGATATCCGGGTAGCGGCTGGTCAGCGGGTCGACAACCGTGCAAGTGGTCAGCGCCTGATAGAGTTCGTCGCCCAGTTGGGTGATGAGTTGCTTGTCCATGGTGGTCCTTAAAGTTTGATGCAGATGTTTTTCAGTTCGGTATAAAACTCCAGCGAATGCACGCCGCCCTCGCGGCCGATGCCCGACTGCTTGGCGCCGCCGAATGGCGTGCGCAAGTCGCGCAGGAACCAGCTATTGACCCAGGCAATGCCCACTTCCATTTTCGCGGCGACCCGGTGCGCGCGGGAAATATCGCGTGTCCAGATCGCCGTGGCCAGGCCATAGACATTGTCATTGGCGCGGGTGAGCACTTCTTCTTCGCTGTCGAATGGCGAGATATGGCAGCAGGGACCGAAGATTTCTTCCTTGACCACGGTCGCCGTTTCCGGCAAGCCTGTCCAGATAGTCGGTTGTACCCAGCTGCCATTCGCCAGTTCGCCGGGCATCTTGGGAACACCGCCGCCGGTGACCACCGTAGCGCCTTCGGCAACCGCCTTGCGGTAGTAGGACAGCACTTTTTCCTGGTGCTCCTTGCTGATCAGCGGGCCCATGTTGGCGCTGCCATCCTCTGGACGCCCGAGCTTCAGGGCTTCCGCGCCATTTTTCAGCGCGGCGACAAACTTGTCGAAAATCGGCCGTTCGACATACACCCGCTCGGTGCCCAGGCAAACCTGGCCGCAGTTGGCGAAAACCGAACGCATCGTGCCTTCAATCGCCGCATCGAAATCGCAATCGGCAAACACGATGGCCGCATTCTTGCCGCCCATTTCCAGCGACACAGGACGTGCGCCGGTGGCAGCCGCCTTCATGATGACTTCACCGGTGCGCGTCTCGCCCGTGAAGGTAATCGCATTGACGCCCGGGTGGTTGGTGACGAAGGCGCCGGCGGAATTCGGCCCGAAGCCATGCACGACGTTATAAACACCCTTGGGAATGCCCACCTTGTTCATCACTTCGCCCAGCAACGCGGCGGTTTGCGGCGTTTCTTCGGAGGGCTTGATCACCACCGTATTGCCGCAAGCCAGGGCAGGGCCGACTTTCCAGGTCATCAGCAACAGCGGGAAATTCCACGGGCAAATCACGCCGACCACGCCGACGGGCGTGCGGTAGCCGTAATTGATCGCGCCCTTGCCATCCGGCGTCGCGGTCTCGAAAAATTCGGTGGGCACGTTTTTCACCACATCGGCGAACACCTTGAAATTGGCCGCGCCACGCGGGATGTCGATATGCTTGGCCAAGCTGCGCGGTTTGCCGGTATCGGCACATTCGGCCGCCAGAAAATCATCGAAGCGGGCGTTGATTTCGTTGGCCACGGCATACAGCAGCTCGACGCGATCCACTACTGCCAGCTTGCCCCACGGCCCGTGTAGCGCGGCACGGGCGGCGGCCACCGCCGCATCAACCTCGGCCTGGCCGGCTTCGGCAACCTGGGCGATCACCGTGTTATCCAGCGGCGAACGTTTTTCAAACCACTTGCTGGTGGCGACAAATTCGCCATTGATGAAGTTTTTTATTTGCTGCACAGCGAGCCCTTTGCATTGTCTTGAGGAATCAGATCCAGTACGCAGACTGCGCGGCTTGCCACATGCTGCGCAGGTCTGGTCAGAGATGACTGTTGTTTTTATGCATCCAAACGCGTTTCAGGGGAACCTGAGGTTGCGAAGTATAAACCTTCGCCCGCAAGCCGGTGGATTCCGGCAACTCAGAACGACGAGCCAGGCCGTTGAAGAAAGTCTATCTCTGCGCGTGTTGAAGTGCGTCCGAGGATCGCATTGCGGTGCGGAAAGCGGCCGAACTTCGTGATGACATCCCGATGCCGGATCGCATAGTCCAGCGCGGCACCGAATGCATCGTCTTGTGCCTCGGCGCCCAGGCGCGTGAAGAGCGCAACAGCTTGCTCCTGGTCGGCCAACGACTCGCTGTGCTCGAAAGGCAGATAGGCGAACCAGCGCATGAACGGCGGCAAGGTCAGATCGAGGCCCTTGTTCATCAGATCATTTGCCAGCGCGAGTGCTTGCGCATCACCGGCAAACGCGCGCGGCGTATCGCGGAAAATGTTGCGCGTGAATTGGTCGAGCAACAGGATTTCGGCCAGCCGCGACGGCGCATCCTCATTATCGAACCGATTGCCGGCCAGGGCGGCCGTGATATCCGCCGCAAATTGCACGCGGATTGCAGCATCAAATGCGTCATCCTTGCGGAACCATTCAGCACGGTAGTGGTGATGGCCAGGGTCTCCTGCGGGCAGAAACCAGAAATCAAGAATGACTTGCGTGGTGGTTTTGATCACTGCGTCTTTTTGGTGGTGCGCTTGGCTGGCGCCTTGGCGGCTTTCCCCGCCGTATCACCATCCGCTACGGCGAGGAGAGCGTTTTTTGCTCGACCGCCTTGTAGCGCAGTTGCGTCATCAGCGCCGACTTTTGCGGGCTTAACGCTGGCCGAGTTAAAAGCAACCAGCTTATTCCAGTCGATTGCACCGTCATCCAGACAAAAATTCTTCAGAAATTGTGCCGTGAAGCGATTGCTGACTTTCGATGAACCTTGTCAGTTGGCGTCTTCTTTCGCTCGTCATAAGTAGCCCTTTCCTCAAACAACTGATGCTGCGTATCGGCAACGGCTGCTTCTGCCATCGCGCAGTATTCTGGCAGGAGGTCGATCCCGAGGGCATTTCTGCCGAGATCGCGAGCAGCTTTTAGCGTGGTGCCAGAACCAACAAAAGGATCGAGTATCCAGTCCCCTTCGTCGGAAAAAAGTTTGATGAACCATTCCGGCAGGGCTTGGGGAAAGGCGGCGCTGTGGTTTTTGTTGCCGCATTCGGTCGCCATATGAATTACGTTGGTCGGATAGGCCAGCGT
>JBAQUE010000320.1:0-4368 GCA_049297315.1 Rugosibacter sp. | reverse complement strand
AGGGAGAATCTTATGGGTGAGCATGTGGAGCTTGAGTTAAACCGGCGGCAGTTCCTGAAAGCCGGCGGGGGGCTGGCGATTTCGCTATCGCTGTCGCAATTTGGCGGGGTACTCTCACCCGCGTTTGTCAGTGAAGCCCTCGCGGCTGGACAGCCCGTGAAGTATGCCGGGTGGGAGGATATCTACCGCAAGGAATGGACCTGGGACAAGGTGACCTGGGGCAGCCACACCAACGTGTGCCTGCCCTGGAACTGTTCCCTTCAGGTTTATACGAAAAACGGCGTCGTTTGGCGCGAAGAGCAGGCCGCACGCTACAAGTCATCCAACCCGAAGTACCCGGATTTCAATCCGCAGGGATGTCAGAAGGGGTGCTCCTTCAACAACCTCCTTTATGGCAATGAGCGCGTGCTGCATCCGCTGAAGCGCGTGGGCAAGCGGGGCGAGGGCAAGTGGAAGCGCATCACCTGGGACGAGGCGATTACGGAAGTCGCCGATTCCATCCTTGATGCCCACCAGACTGAAGGCCCCGAGAGCTTCGTGCTGGATGCGCCGCACGCCCATGCCGGCTCGGTAGGCTGGAGTTCGGCATTCCGCTTCAATCAGATGATCGCCGGAACATCCCCCGACATCAATGTCGAGATTGGCGACTTGTACCAGGGCTTTTTCCAGACCATGGGCAAGATGCACACGGCTTATACGGTCGATAACTTTTTTGATGCGGAGTTGCTTGTCCTCGGCTCTACCAACTGGTCGTACACCATGCCGGCGCTTTATCACTTCATTACCGAGGCCCGTGACAATGGCGTCGAGGTGGTGATGCTTGCGCCGGACCTGAGTCCATCGACGCCTGCGGCCGATATCCATGTGCCGGTAAGGATTGGTTCGGACGCCGCATTCTGGCTGGGTGTCAGCCAGGTGATGATCGCGGAGGGCATTTATGATGCTGCGTTCGTCAAGGAGCAGACCGACCTTGCTTTGCTGGTGCGCACCGACACCAAGCGCTATCTGCGGGCATCCGACGTGGAGGGCGGGGCGGACAACCAGCTCTATTTTTATGACTTGCGCAGCGCCCGCATTGCACAGGCGCCGCGCACTACCCTCAAGTATGACGGCGAGCAGGCGCTGGAGGGGCGTTACAAGGTGCGTCTGAAGAATGGGCAGGAGGTCGAGGTAGCGCCCGCTTTCGAACTCCTCAAGCAGCGGCTCAACGCGGAGTACACCCCGGACAAGGCCTCGAAGATGTGTGGTGTGCATACATCGGTGATCTTTGAAATTGCACGCAAGATGGCGAAAAAACGCACCTGCAGCTATACCGGTTTCAACAGCGCCAAGAACTATCATGGCGACTTGATGGAGCGTTCGCTCCTGCTTGCTACGGCGCTGAGCGGGAACTGGGGCAAGCCGGGTACCGGCTACAACGCCTGGGCGATGCCTGCCGAAGGCATGGAGATGGCCATTGTCATGGAAAAAACGCTGGCCCAGGGCGGGCTTGAGCCGATCGAACAGATGGGCAAGCAGCTTGCGGAACAGGTGCTCAAGGAAGATCCTTCAGCGAACGACGAGATCATCAGCATCCGCGTGATGGAGCAGCTGACGCGATCGCTGGGGGTATATCCACCCAGCCTGTGGCTGTATTACCACGCGGGATACAAGAAGGTATGGGACAACCCGTCCTATCAGGATCCTGCGATGAAGCGCAATCATTCGGAATACCTTGAGCAAGCGATGGCCAAGGGATGGTGGCCGAACCCATTGCCACCGGCCAAGACGCCGCAGGTGCTATTCCCCTTCTGCAACAATCCCCTGCGCCGGGGAAGAAATGGGATGACGCAATACACGGAGGTGCTGCTCCCGAAAGTGAAGATGGTTTTCACGATCGAGCCACGCATGTCGTCCACAGCCATGTTTTGCGACATTGTGCTGCCCGCCGCCTGGTATTACGAAAAAACCGATTTTCAGTCAGGTATCAGCAGCAGCCCGAGCATGGCGCTGATCGAGCAGGCCGTTCCACCCGCTGGCGAATGCAAGCCGGAATGGGAAATCTTTTCGCTGCTGATGAAAAAAATCGGCGAGCGGGCCAAGGCGCGCGGGATGGAGGGTTTCAAGGATCATACGGGCATCTTCCGCAAGTATGCCGATCTTTACGACCGGTACACGATGGGCAAGCAGTTGCTCAACCAGGAAGATGTCGTCAAGGAGATGGTCGCCATCAACAAGGCAGTCGGCATCATGCCCAAGGACTATAGCTACGAGAAGTTCAAGAAGGATGGGCATGTGCGTATCGAGGGTTATGGCAAAGGCTTCCAGGCCCAGGTCGTCGCCAATGAATACGACTCGAAAAAACCATTCTTTCCGTTGCGCTGGCATGTGGAAGAGAAAAAAATTTACCCGACCTATGCGCGGCGCGCCCAGTTTTACATTGACCACGAATGGTTCATCGAACTGGGTGAGGAATTACCCGCGCACAAGGAAGTGCCCGCCATCGGCGGCAACCATCCCTTCAAGATCACCGGCGGTCATCCACGGGTGTCGGTGCATTCGACGCATCTGTCCAACGCCTTCCTGTCGCGCCTGCATCGCGGCCAGCCCATCGTGCATATCAACGACAGGGCTGCCGCGAAGCTGGGCATCAAGAATGGGGATCTCGTGCGCATGTACAACGACGTCAACTCGACCGAGCTGCGTTGTCGGACTTCAGCCTCTGTCGCGCCCGAGCAGGTGATTGTGTACTTCTGGGAAGCGTACCAATTCCGCAAATGGCAGGTGTACGACAACATGCTGGTCGGCCAGCCCAAGGCGTTGAACTGGGCTGGCGGGTACGAACAGATTGGGCGTTATTACTTCATGAATGGATCTCCCGCCCCAGGTAGCGACCGGGGTGTGCGGGTGAGCATCGTGAAAGTGTGACCCTATCAATAAATAAATACGGAGATTCGAAAAATGGCTTATGCACCTCAAGGAAACAAGCAGGAATTGAAGCGCGCCAAGCGACAAGTTGCCAATGTCATTGACCTCAGAAAGTGCATGGGATGCCAGACCTGCACGGTCGCCTGCAAGAACCTGTGGACCAAGCGCCCGGGAACCGAGCACATGCGCTGGATGAATGTGAGCCCCTATCCTGGCAAGCTATACCCGCGCGATGTGGAAAAGAAAGGCGGAGGCCGCCGCGACGGCGTGCCGCAAAAAGGCGAGCTCACCACCTATGTGGATTGCGGTGACAACTTCAGCTTCAACCACGATGAGGTTTATAACCAGGGCAAGGGGCAGACCGTACACTTCAAGCCCATGAACTCGAAAGGGGAAGACCCTGAATGGGGTTACAACTGGGACGAGGATGAAGGCGGCGGCAGCGGGCTCAATCCCTATTTTTTCTATTTCCCCAAAAAGTGCAACCACTGTTCCAACCCTGCCTGCGTGGATGCCTGTACGCACAATGCGTTGTACAAGCGGGAGGAAGATGGCATCGTGGTGCTCGACCAGGAACGTTGCCGTGGCGACCGCCATTGCATCCAGGCGTGCCCCTACAAGGCGATTTATTACAACCCGCTGACCGAGAAAAGCGAGAAATGCGTTTTCTGTTTCCCGCGGGTGGAAGTCGGTATCGCACCTGCCTGTGACCGCCAGTGTCCGGGCCGTACGCGGCATTTCGGCTATCTCGACGATGAGCATAGCGACGTGCACAAACTGGTCAAGAAATGGAAAGTGGCGCTGCCGCTGCATCCCGAATACGGCACCGAGCCGAATGTTTATTACATTCCGCCCTGGTCGCCCAGGGCTTACGCCGCGGACGGCTCGATCACCGATGAAATGCGGATTCCCACGGAATTGCTGGAAGGGTTGTTCGGCCCCGAAGTCAAGCGGGTATTGGCCACGCTGGATGCCGAAAGGCAAAAGAAAATGAATAAACAGGAATCGGAGTTGATGGACATCCTGATCAGCCGCGACTGGCATAGCATGTTCGGCGGCTTTACCGAGGACCCGTTGATTCAGGCCCGTATGGGCGGCAAGTCGAAAGGATAAACACAATGAAAGCTTACCGTATCGCAGCCAGCAATGCTGAGCTCCTTGATCCACGCGGCGCCAAATGGGGCAACGTGCCGGCTGAAACCGTCACCCTGGCGCCCACCCCCATTGCCGCGCTGGCGGGCAATGTTTCCCCCTTTCTCGCCGTGGATAGCACCGATCACGGCAAGATAGACAGCGTGAGCGTGAGCATCGCCCATAACGGCGAGGCGCTTGCCGTCAGGCTTTCCTGGAAGTGCGAACGGCACGACGCCATCAAGGACCTGAATGAGTTCGTCGATGGTACGGCGGTGCTGTTTCCCATGTCGGCGGCGGCCAATGCCGTCACGATGGGCGCCAAGGGCG
>JBAQUE010000319.1:0-10542 GCA_049297315.1 Rugosibacter sp. | reverse complement strand
GCCTCATACGCCTTGACCTGGGAGAGCCCCGAGGTCACGCCCAGATAAGACTGACGGGCGCCCAGCGCGGCCTGGCGGCGCGTGTTGTCCAGGTCGGCAGCCGCCTTTTCCTTCAGCGCGACAGCCTCGCGCTCTTTGGAAACCGTCGCACCACCAGCAAAAATCGGGATCGAAAGTTGCAGACCGATGCTGTTGTTGTCTGATTCTGACCCACCGAAGGCGGGGATCGCACTGCTGCCCACGGCATTCTTGTTGCGGCTGGCCACCAGATCCAGTGTCGGATAATGTCCGGCACGCTGTTTTTCAATCTCGCGGGCAGCAATTTCAAAAGCTGCCTGCGCTGCCTGTACACCCGGGTTTGCAGTCTCGGCCATGGTCGACCACTGGCTGACGTCATTCGGTTGCGGGCTCAACAAGGTCACGCCGGTTCTGAGACTTTTCAATCCGCCAGCCTCTTTGCCAATAATCGTGCGCAAGACTTCCTGCTTGACAGCCAAATCGTTCTGCGCAGCCAGTTCCTGGGCGATGATCAAGTCATACCGCGACTGGGCCTCGTTGGTATCGGTAATGGTTGTGGTGCCCACCTCGAAAGTGCGCTTGGCGGATTCGAGCTGTTCGGCAATCGCCGTCTTTTGCGCTTGCGCCGCGGCCAGTACATCCTGCGCCAGCAATACGTCGAAATAAGCCTGCGCGACACGCACGATCAAATCCTGCCGCGCCAGGCTGAACTGCGCCTCTGCCTGGGCGACTGCCAGTTCCGATTGCGTGTAAGCAAACCAGTTCTGCATGCGGAACAAGGGCTGCGTCAAACTCGCCGTCCAGCCATTGCTGTTGTATTTGGTATTGGTCTCAATGCCCGTTGCACGCGGCGTGCGGCTGTCATCGTTCCATGCTGTATTGGCGGTGACGTCTATGGTAGGCAAGAGGCCAGCGCGGCCCTGCGGCAGCTTTTCGCGCCCGGCATTCAGCGCCGAGCGGGCGGCGGAAAACTGTGCGTCATAAACTACGGCATCGTGGTAGGCAGACAACAGGTCCGTCGCATAGGCCCAATTGGCTGCCAGACAACCAACCAGCAACAGGGGGAACGCTTTGTTCATCAGACACATTTTTAATCCAGTCCAGGTTAATAAGTTGGCATGGCCGGGTTGACATCCCGCGCCCAGGCGGCGACGCCGCCTTGCAAATTAGTGATGGCAGAAAACCCTTTTTGTTCCAGAAACATGCCCGCCTGAAAGCTGCGCGCGCCATGATGGCATATCACGACAATCTCGGCATCACGAGCCAACTCGGTGTAACGTGCGGGGACACTTTGCAGGGGCATCAGGATCGATGCCACAATATGGCAAGCGGCAAACTCCCATGGCTCGCGCACGTCAAGCAACACAGGTTGCGGCTGCGCGCCATCGGCGAGCCATGCACTGAGTTCGGAGGCGGTAATCTGACGCATGAATTAGTTGAAAAAGCTCAGAAGGTAAAACTTGGCTGGGGCGCTGCGCCACGCAAAAAATCAACTTCGGTTTCAAACAATGCGGTACGTTCAAGACCATCACCGGTGCGGCGTATCAAGGTCGCCTGCATGGCTGGCAACGCCCCGGTAATGGCAAACAGGCGGCCACCTTGCTTCAGCTGCTCAAGCAAGGCCTGCGGCACTTCGGCAACCGCGCCGGAAATCATGATGGCGTCAAATGGCGCATAGGACAGCAAACCCTGCAAACCATCACCGGTGATAACTTCGACGTTGCTCACCCAGGTGCGCTGGAGATTGGTGCGCGCCAAGTTTGCCAACTCGGGTTCGATTTCAAATGACCAGACATGATCGGCATGCGCACCCAACAAGGCTGCCATGTAACCCGAGCCGGCGCCAATCTCCAATACGCGCTCATGCTTTCGCATGGCCAGCGCCTGCAAGGCTCGGGCTTCCAGCTCTGGCGAAAACATGTAGGCGCCATGACCGAGCGGGATCTCGGTTCCGGCATAAGCCAGGTGGCGCAAGGCAGGGGGCACGAAATCTTCGCGCCGGATGATGGCCAGCAGGTCCAGGACTTCAGTATCCAGCACCCGTGCCGGACGTACTTGCTGCTCAATCATGTTGAAATGGGCTTGTTCAAGATTCATCATGTCTCCAATTTTAGGGCAAGCAGGTCACGGTGCAGCGGAAATTTCCGGATTTGGATCGGGGAGCGGTTTTTTCACCCGGTACCAGGCCGCATACAGCGCCGGCAGGAACAGCACGGTGAGTACCGTGGCCACAATGATGCCACCCATGATGGACATCGCCATCGGCCCCCAGAAAGCCTGGCTGGTGAGCGGAACCATGGCCAGCACTGATGCCGCCGCCGTCAGCACGATCGGACGGAAGCGGCGGATGACCGAGCCCACAATCGCGTCCCAACTGCTGTGGCCCGCAGCTTCATCCTGCGCAATCTGGTCGATCAGGATCACCGAGTTGCGCATGATCATGCCCATCAGGGCGATCACCCCGACCGTAGCGACAAAACCGAATGTGGCATTAAACACGATCATTGCCAGCGCAACGCCGATGATTCCCAAAGGTGCGGTCAGCAATACCATGGCCGTACGGCCGATGCTCTGCAATTGCATCATCAGCAAAACGAGGGTGATCACCAGCATCAGCGGCACCTTGGCAATAATCGGCTTTTCCGCCTTGGCAGATTCCTCGATCGAGCCACCCATCTCGATCTGAAAGCCCGGCGGCAATTTTGCGCGCAGCGTATCCAGTTGCTGGTTTAACTGGATGGAAATCGTCTGCGCCTGGATATGCCCGACCACATCCGCACGCACGCTGATCGCCGGCAAACGATTGCGCCGCCAGATGATTCCATCTTCCACCACTGGCTCCAGACGCGCTATCTGGGCCAGCGGCACATGCCGCCCAGCGGCGGTGACCACGTCCAGATCGGGCAACTGTTCCAGCGAGCGCTTGGTCGGCCCGGCCGCACGCCAGACAATGTCGATCAACTGATCACCTTCGCGGAACTGGGTCAAGGGTGCACCGACCAGCCAGGCCTGCAAGGTTTGCGAGACTTCCTGGCTGCTCACGCCAAGCGCACGCGCGCGATCCTGGTCAATCGCGACGCGCAGGCTTTTGACCTGATCATTCCAGTCCAGATTGATATCTTTCAGGTCCGGCCGCTGCGCCATCAAATGGGCCACTTCGCTCGCTGCCTGGCGCAATTTCTCCAGATCCCGGCCCATCACCCGGAATTGCACTGGGTAGCCGACCGGCGGGCCGAAATCAACACGCATGACGCGGGTGCGCACATGCGCCCAGCGCCCGTCAGGCGAAGCAAATTCGGCCTCCAGTTTCTCTTTCAATGCTTCACGCTCGGCGGTGCCCTTGGTCGTGATCAACAGCTGCCCAAAATTGGTATTCGGTAGCTGCTGCTCCATATCCACAGTAAAGTGGGGCACGCCAGTACCAATATAGGAAGAAAAGATTTCCACACCAGGGTCTTTTGCCACCAGATGTTCAACGCGTTTGACCTCCTTTTCAGTTGCATCAAGGGAAGCGCCTTGCGGCAACCAGACTTCGGTGAACAGTTCAGGGTAGGTGGCTGCGGGGAAAAAATTCTTTTGCACCACGGTATTGAAAGCGATGATTGCCACCGCCAACGCGCCGATCGTAACCAGAATGACTTTCCAGCGGTGGTACAGGCACCACTCGATCAACCCCCGGAAGCGGCGATAAAAAGCCGTGTCGTACACATCGCCATGGTGCTCCTGGCCAACTTTGCGCAACTTCTCGGCGTCCAGCAACAAATAACCGAAATAAGGAATGAATATCACCGCCACAAACCATGACACCAACAGCGCGATCGTCACCACCGCAAACATCGAGAACACCAGTTCCCCGGCTTGCGATTTGGCCAGTGCAATCGGCGTGAATCCGGCTGCCGTGATCAGCGTGCCGGTCAGCATCGGGAAAGCTGTCGAGGTATAGGCAAAGGTCGCTGCCTTGATGCGGTCAAAGCCCTGCTCCATCTTGACCGTCATCATTTCGACCGAAATGATCGCATCATCCACCAGCAAACCCAGCGCAACGATCAAGGCGCCCAGCGAAATCCGCTGCAAGTCAATGCCCAGCAATTGCATCACCATGAAAGTGGTCGCCAATACCAGCGGAATCGACAGCGCCACAATCGCGCCTGTGCGCCAGCCCAGGCTGATGAAGGACACAGCCAGCACGATGACCACCGCTTCGGCCAACACTTTCATGAAATCGCTGATAGTGCGCTGGACAATCGTGGGCAAATTCGTTATTCGGTGCACCTCCATGCCGACGGGCAAGGTCTGTTGCAGCTTGTCCATGGCGGCCTTCAGGTTTTCGCCCAGGAGGATGATGTCGGCGCCAGATCGCATCACCACGCCAATACCTATCGCATCCGCGCCATTCGCCCGCATCCGTGGCGCCGCAGGCTCGGCAAAACCCCGCGTCACCGTGGCGATATCGCCCAGGCGGATGTGCCGGCCGCCAAGCACGATGTCCGTCGCACGCACCTGATCGACGGTGTCATACTCGCCCGTCACCCGCAGGCGAATCCGGTTGACGGGCGTTTCCACAAAGCCCGCCGGGGTGATGATGTTCTGCTTGCCCAGCGCATCCGCCAGCATGGCCGGCGTAATGCCCAGCGCCGCCAGCCGCGCCGGTTGCGCTTCGATATATATCCTTTCCGGCTGCACACCGATCAAATGGACTTTTTGCACGTCCTTGACATTGCGCAGTTCCAGCGCAATCCGGTCCGCTTCGCGGCGCAGCTCGGCAGCGCTGAAATCCTTGCCGCTCAAGGCGAAGATGTTCATGAAAACATCGCCGAAATCATCATTCGGATATGGACCTTTCACCCCTGGCGGCAAGTTGTCACGCAGGTCATAGAGTTTTTTGCGTACTTGCCGCCAGGATTCGGCAACCTGGGTAGGAGGCGTTTCCGGTAGCAGATCAAGGAAAATCAACGACTCTTCGGGCTTTGAGGAAGAACGCAATTTCTCCAGCCATGGCGTGTCCTGCAGTTCCTTTTCCAGCCGCTCGGTCAGTTGCTGCTCTACTTCCGTCGCCGTCGCCCCTGGCCATTCAGTGTTAACCACCATTGTCCTGATGATGAAGGGCGGCATGTCGTCACGCCCCATCGTGAAATAAGCCATGGCACCCAATGCCATCAGCATGACCATCAGGAAAATCACCATCGATGGATGCTTGATGGCCCAGGCGGAAAGATTGATGTCCTTCATTTGATCCCCTTAACAAACTGTTTTTTCATCAGTCCGGTTGTTGTTGTGTATTCACTGTCCATCATGACAAGCCGCTCGTGGCGGCTGCAAAGTCGCCAGGCTGCCCGGCCAGTGGCTTTTTCACCCAGTACCAGGCCGCATACAGCGCCGGCAGGAACAGCACGGTAAGCACCGTGGCCACGATGATGCCGCCCATGATGGCCATCGCCATCGGCCCCCAGAAGGCTTGGCGAGTCAGCGGAATCATCGCCAGCAGCGAGGCCGCCGCCGTCAGCACGATCGGGCGGAAACGGCGCACGACAGACCCCACAATGGCATCCCATTGGCTGTAGCCTGCGGCTTCGTCCTGCGCAATCTGGTCGATCAGGATCACCGAGTTTCGCATGATCATGCCCATCAGGGCGATCACCCCAACCGTGGCGACAAAACCGAAGGGCGCATGAAAGATGATCATCGCCAGCGTCACGCCTATCATGCCCAGCGGCGCGGTGAGCAAGACGATGATGGTACGGCCTATGCTCTGCAACTGCATCATCAACAGGGTCAGGGTGATCACCAGCATCAACGGCAGGGCCGCAATAATTGGCCTTTCGGCCTTGCCCGAGACTTCCACCGCACCACCCAGTTCGATACGGAAACCCGGCGGCAACTTGGCGCGCAACGTATCCAACTGGCGATCCAATGCTTCGGCAATCGGCTGCGCCTTCCCCTTGTCGGCAGCATCGGCGCGCACGGTGATCGTTGGCGCCCGGTTGCGTCGCCAGATCAAGCCGTCTTCGACAACCGGCTGCAAGCGCGCGACCTGAGCCAGCGGCACATGCCGCCCACTGGCGGTAACAATGTCCAGGTCAGGCAGATGTTCCAGCGAATGCTTCACCGGTCCGGCGGCTCGCCAGACGATGTCGATCATCTGGTCACCCTCGCGGAACTGGGTCAAGGGCACGCCGACCAGCCAGGCCTGCAAGCTTTGCGAGATTTCCTGGCTGCTGACGCCCAACGCCCGCGCACGCTCCTGGTCAATCACTACACGCAGGCTCTTGACCTGGTTATTCCAGTCGAGATTGACATCTTTCAGATCCGGCTGTTGCGCTATCAGACTAGCGACTTCGCTCGCCACTTGGCGCAATTTGGTCAAGTCCCGGCCAATGACCCGGAATTGCACCGGGTAGCCTATCGGCGGGCCGTAATCAAGCCGCTGCACACGCGTATGCACATGCGCCCAGCGACCATCCGGCGCGGCAAATTCGGCTTCCAGCCTTTCCTTGAGGGCCTCGCGGCTCGCGAGACTTTTGGCGCGGATCAACAACTGCCCATAATTGTCATTGGCCAGTTGCTGCTCCTGGGTGATATAAAAGTAGGGGGCACCAACGCCGATATACGAAGAAAAGGATTCCACTTCAGGCGCATTTGCGACCAGTTTTTCCGCACGATGCACCACATCCGCGGTAGCAGTCATCGAGCCATCTTGCGGCAGCCAGAGATCCACCACGATTTCCACCCCGGTTGCCGGAGGAAAAAACGTTCGCTCCACAATAGTGTTGAAGGCAACAATAGCCAATATCAACGCCCCGAGCGTGCTCAAAATGACCGTCCACCGATGCAGCAAGCACCACTCCACTGCCCCACGCAGGCGTCGGTAAAACGGCGTGTCATAGATGTCGCCATGATGCTGCTGGCCAAGCTTGCGCAGCTTCTCGGCGTCAAGCAGCAAATAGCCTAAGTAAGGGATGAACACCACGGCAACCACCCATGACGCCAGCAAGGAGATCACCACCACCCAGAACATCGACAGCACCATTTCACCGGCTGCCGATTTGGCGAATGCGATTGGCGTAAACCCCGCCGCCGTGATCAAGGTGCCAGTCAGCATCGGGAAAGCTGTCGAGGTATAGGCAAAGGTCGCTGCCTTGAAGCGGTCAACGCCCTGCTCCAGTTTGATGGCCATCATTTCCACGGCGATGATCGCGTCATCCACCAGCAGGCCCAGCGCCACAACCAGGGCGCCCAGCGAAATGCGCTGCAAGTCGATGCCCACCAATTGCATCACCATGAAGGTAATCGCCAGGACCAGGGGAATCGACAGCGCCACAATCGCGCCGGTGCGCCAGCCCAGACTGATAAAGGATACTGCCAACACGATCAGTACCGCTTCAAACAGGGTTTCCACGAAAGTGGATATCTGCCGGCTGACATTCGTCGGCTGGTCTGTCACGGTGGAAATCCGTATGCCCGCGGGCAATGTTTGTTTCAGATTTTCCATCTTGGCCTGCAAATTCTTGCCCAACTGGATGATGTCGCCGCCGTCGGCCATCACCACGCCAATACCTATCGCATCCGCGCCATTCGCCCGCATCCGTGGCGCCGCAGGCTCGGCAAAACCCCGCGTCACCGTGGCGATATCACCCAGGCGGATGTGCCGGCCGCCAAGCACGATATCCGTCGCACGCACCTGGTCGACGGTGTCATACTCGCCCGTCACCCGCAGGCGAATCCGGTTGACGGGCGTTTCCACAAAGCCCGCCGGGGTGATGATGTTCTGCTTGCCCAGCGCATCCGCCAGCATGGCCTGCGTAATGCCCAGCGCCGCCAGCCGCGTCGGTTGCGCTTCGATATAAATCTTTTCCGGCTGCACACCGATCAAATGGACTTTTTGCACGTCCGGAACATGACGCAGTTCCAGCGCAATCCGGTCCGCTTCGCGGCGCAGCTCGGCAGCGCTGAAATCCTCGCCGCTCAGTGCGAAGATGTTCATGAACATATCGCCAAAATCATCATTCGGGTACGGTCCCTGCACGCCCGGGGGCAGCTGATCGCGCACGTCATACAGCTTCTTGCGCACTTGCCGCCAGATTTCGGGGACTTCCTTGGCAGGCGTCTCGCCTAACAAGTCAATGAAAATCAACGATTCGCCTGGTTTGGAAGAAGAACGCAACGCCTCCAGCCACGGGATGTCCTGCAATTCCTTTTCCAGCCGTTCAGTCAGTTGCTGCTCTACCTCAGTGGCCGTCGCTCCCGGCCACTGGGCGCTGACAATCATCACCCGGAATATATGCGGCGGCTCTTCGTTGCGCCCCATGGTGTAGTAACTCATGGTGCCCAGCAATAACAGCATGGCCAGCAGAAACCGCACCATCGACGGATGCTCGATGGCCCAGGCGGAAAGGTTGATGCCTTTCATTTTGGCGCATCGGCAGGACGGACCTTTTCGCCCATGGTGAGCCTGTTTGCGCCAGCAGTGACAATCTTCTCGCCACCGATCAATCCACCGGTCACGACCGCCCACTTGTCGCTGAACGCGCCCAGCGTGATCGGCTTGAGCTGCACCGTATTGTCAGCGCCGATTATCCAGACAGCCGGCGTTTGGTCTTTGTGTACGACGGCCGACAGTGGAATTTGCCTGGCTTGTCCCGCCGCCAGGCCAGGAAAGCGCACCGTGGCGGAAAGCCCCAGCGGTAGACGGGCCGGCGCTGCCGGCAAGGCAATGCGCGCCGCATAGGTACGCGTCAGCGGGTCGGCCGCCGGTGAAATTTCACGGATTTTGCCGGCGAGGGGCGGCGCCTTGTCGCCCTGCGACCAGAGCGCCACTTCCGCCGGCATACCTACCGTCAGCTTCGCCACGTCGGTTTCCGGCAGGGCGATCGCCACTTCACGCTCGCCATCCGGCGCCAAATTGAAAACTGGCTGGGCCGCCATGACCACTTGCCCGGGTTCAGCCAGCACGGCGGCAATCACCCCCGCACGGTCAGCGACCAGCGTCGTGTAAATCGCCTGATTGCTGGCCAGCCCGGCTTGCGCCTCGGCTGATTGGAGCGTTGCTTCCCGCGCATCCAGCGCCGCCTGGCTGACGAAATTCCTGGCGCGCAAATCGCGGTAGCGTTTTGCCTCGGCACGCGCGAGTACCAATTGCGCCTTGGCTTGCGCCGCCTGCAGCGCCGCATCTGCCGCATCCAGCCGCGCCAGCGGCTGGCCAGCCTTGACTACCGCACCGGCATCCACCAGCCGCGCGGTGATTTTCCCCGGTATGCGAAAGCCTAGCGTGGTTTCGAAGCGTGCGTGAACCTCGCCGGAATACGTGCGCGTCGCCGCCCCCCCTTCAAGCGCCGTATCACCAGCGCCGACTATCAAGGTGCGCACCACCTTGGGCGATGATGGCGGGGTCTTCTCACCACCGCATGCGGCAAGCAGGAAAATCAGGGCAAGGGAAAGGCTGGCAGATTTTTTCATGGTCTTTAAAAAGGAAATTTCAGGTTGCGGTCGCAGACATGGGCCTGGTCAGCCCGTTCAAGATAAGATCAAGATGGGTAGCAAGATAACGATCGGGTTTCTGTGTCAAACAACCCAGAACACCCAGCGAATCGCCCCAGATGAGCAGCAGCATCATGGGGGTAAAAATGGCATCGATGGCGGCATCCACGTCCAGCGTGCGGAATTCACCGCTGGCCATGCCGCGCACCAGCGCCTGGCGCAACAAATCCCGGCCGCGGATAATGACTGTATGGCTATAAAAATCAGCAAGCTCAGGAAAATTGCCCGCTTCGCTCATGATGATCCGCGAAATCTTGCCCAACGGCGTCGCGCTGGCGCGCTCCCACCAGTTCAGCACCAGCCATTGCAGCAAGGCGACCGAATTGCCTGAAAAGTTGCTCACCAGTTCGGCATCCTGCTCAAGAACGGGCACAATGCCCTGCTGGATGGCCGCCTTGAACAGCGCTTCCTTGCTGTCAAAATAAAGATACAGCGTACCCTTGGCCACGCCGGCGTGCGCCGCAACATCATCCAGCCGTGTAGCCGCAAAACCCTTGGAGACGAACAATTCCAGCGCCGCCGCCATGAGTTCGGCGGGACGCGCTTCCTTGCGACGTTGGCGGGGTGATGTTGTGTTTTCCACGAAACCGGCAAATTACTGACTAATCAGTCGGTCAGTATAAACGGAAAGATCGGGTTTTGAGTGTAACCCCGTGATGTTGCGTAACACCAGTTGCGTAACACCAAGCCACCGCTGGCGAATGGCTATCTACAAGAACATCGGCATACCAGCCTGCCGCGCCACCCATGGAAAGAAAAGCGGCGCACGAAGAAGAATTGCCCCTGTACGTGAAAACAGTTCATCGTGACAAGCCATCGCGCACGCGGTTTTTTTCATGGTCATGCACCATCCCCTATCGGCAGCTCAATGCGCAGGCCAGCGTGTGTCGCCATGTTCACCAAGTCATCGAGCTGGAATCGAGCAAACTGGCCATGCAGCAGCTCACCAGCACGCGGTAACGTTACTCCGGACCTCTGGGCGGTTTCGAC
>JBAQUE010000318.1:0-5851 GCA_049297315.1 Rugosibacter sp. | reverse complement strand
CAGGCTGCGCTTGCTGCGATTGGCATTGAGAAATATGGAACCCATGCCGGGGTTGCGCATGGGTACGATACCGCGCGTCGAATCACCCTCGGCCGATTCGACCTTGATGACGTCGGCGCCCATGTCGCCAAGAATTTGCGTGGCATACGGCCCCATCAAAACGGCGGTGAGATCAATGATGCGGATACCTTGCAGCGGACCTGGCATGATCAAGCTTTCGTTCGTAGCGCAGTGAAAAAGTCTTGCGTGTATTCGCCCAGCGCAGGCGCCGCCGCATGCACTTGCGGACGGACATCGTCATTGACGGTGACCGGAAACGGCACAAAACGCTGGCCTGCCTGTTCGGCCACACGCCCGCGCGCGGCGACATGCACCGAGCGCACCGCCTCGGCCGGCGTGACGCAGACTTCGAATGGAACATCCTTGCCTTGCAACAGTTCGCGCCAGGCATCCACGCTGCGCGAGCGGACCAGGTCACACATCAGGGTGTACAACTCGTCGCCATGCTGGCGGCGTCCTGCCGGCGTATCGAATTTCGCCTGGCGCAGCGCCGGGGCGATGTCACTGACCAGCGCGCGAAAATTTTCCCAGAAATGTTCTTCCAGCAAGGCCAGCGTAATCATTGCGCCATCCGCCGTGGGAAACAGGCTGTTGTTGGCAAAAAGATGGATCGTGTTATCCGCGTTTTCATCCAGGCCGTGGCGCAACGCGGCGCAAAATAGCGCCGACTCGAACAGGCTCAGGTCAAGCCGCTTCGGCTGGCCGGTTTTCTCGCACTCGCGCAGCGCGGCGAGTATGGCGCTGGCGGCGAACGCACCACCAGAAATATCAGCGATCGGCAAGCTGGAACTCGCCGGTGCCCAGCCCCATGCGCCGGGAAAGGCCAGCCCGCCGGCCGCCGCGAGATAATTCATGTTGTGTCCCGGCCGGTCTTTCCACGGCCCGTCCTGCCCGTAGCCGGACAGCGAGCAATACACCAGGCGCGGATTAACCGCCGCCAGTTGCCCGAAGCCGATGCCCAGCCGATCCGCCACGCCGGGGCGAAAAGTTTCGATCACGATATCGGCCCACTGCGCTATTTCCTGAACCGCCTCACAACTGTCCGGGCTCTTCAAGTCCAGCACCACGCTGCGCTTGTTGCGATTGATGGCGCGGAACAAATCCGGCAGCAATGTGCGCGCCGAATCCCCATTGGGCGGCTCGATCTTGACCACCTCGGCGCCCAGGTCGGCAAAAATCGCCGTGGTCAATGGCCCCGGCAACAGCATCGAAAAATCCGCGATCTTGACGCCCTCCAGCGGACGCCATGCTTTATGGTTTTCCATCATCCCCCGGCCGGGTGGCCCGGCATCTTGTTTTTTGCCGGCATGCCCCGGCGCTTTAATTAACGCACAATCGAAAAACCGACACGCAATTGCGTGCTGCGCTGCACATTGTAATCGAGCAGGTTTTCGCCATAACCCGAGAAAAGCTGAAAGGTCAGGAAACCACCCGTGCGAGTAAACACCGGCGTGCGGAACGGCACGGAAACATCGAGCTGCACTGAGCCGCGGTTCGTCGTACCGCGCCGTAGTTGCGAATTCAGCAGCCAGCCGTCTTCATAACCATAGCGCAAAGCCCAATCAACGTAACCGCGATAACGCTGGATGTCCGGGTTGTCCGTCTTATCCACATAACCATAGAATTTAGGCGCAAAAGTGAGCGCACTGCCATTGGAAAATTCCTTACGCCAGATCGGACGCACGAAGAGCATGTCGACACTGCGCGAATCGGCGCCCTCCTTGCCGTTCGATTCATGCTCGTAGCCTATGTGCAGCCTCCTGGGAACGCTCCCCTGCCCGCCAAGTTCCGTTTGCCAGAAAAGGCTCGGGCGATAACTCGTGTCACGAAAAGGCTTGGATTCGGCGCCCAGATCCCAGATCGAAGTCTGCGTGTAGGCGAAATACAACTGGGAAAGTAGCGGCGCCCACTGCGCTAGATAACTTTGAGGATCAAGGATGTGATATTTCAAACTCAACTGAAAGCGCGCATTGACGCCACCCCGGTTACCGACGACGAAATACATCGGCTCGTGCGGCGAAAGCACCGAAGCATCAGACGCAAGTGGTGGCAGGGCGGCGTCTGCCGAAGCGGCGGCGACCTCCGCCGGCGGTGCCGCAATTGGCGAAGGCACGGAAGCTGGCGACGCGGCCGACGGACTGGCGATAACCAGCGCCAGTCTGTTGGAAGCCGGCGCTAGCAACTCGGCGCGAACCATCCCTGATAAGCCCTGCGGCACCGTGCCGCGATACGTGCGGCGCGAGTTGTCGGTTGTCGTCGCTGTCATCAGCGTCAAAGCCACTTCCTGCGTTGCGCCCACCTGGGTCAGCCGCAGCATGAGCCTGTCAGGCCAATCCACCAGCGCCGCCGGTTTGACCACCTCCAGCAGCAATGGCGCACCCGCCTGCGCGGTCTCGTCACTTGTCGCAATCAGCCAGCCTGGGCCGCCTGCCGCAGTGGGTAGCGCCCACGCCAATAGCGCGGCCAACAAGAGCCCGCGGGAAATGAGGCAATGGGAAATTGATCGGGGTCGCATCTTGAAAAGCCAAGCTGGTTCAGCACATGGCATCACCATGCACAAGTATAGCCGCGCGGCGCCCTGCCGCCGGTTCTTTACGCGCTTGCAACGCGTTGGTTCAGCGTTTGACCGCTTCCAGCAGCATGCTATCGATGTCGAACGAATAATCGTCGGCCACATTGAAATAACGCCGCACTTCAGCCGGCGCACCACGCCATAACGATTGAATCGCCGCGATGTGTTCCGGCGATGTACGCATGCGCGCCACCCAGGAAGAAAATTCCAGGTGCAGCTTCCAGCTTTTGCCGGATGCGATGTGCAAACCCGCTTGGCCAATCAGCCATTGCCAGGAAGCCAGGCTGACATTGCGCACATGCGACGGGTCGCGCAGCAGTTCTATTGCTTGCAGGTAGGTATCGGCCAGCACATCAGCCGGTGCAGCCGTGTCGATGACGATGAAGCGGCCGCCAGGCTTCAACACCCGCGCCGCTTCCGCCAGCGCTTGCGGCAAATGGCGCCAGTGGTGCGCGCTGAACCGCGTGCACACCATGTCGAACATCGCATCGGCAAAGGGCAAACTGTCGGCGCTGCCTTGGCGGGCTTCAATATTGTCCAGCTTGCGCTCCGCAGCGGCTTGACGCACCACGTCCAGCATATCCGCCGACAAATCGTAAGCGGTCACTTGCCTGGCATGCGGCGCGACTGCGAAGCTGGCGTGTCCGCCACCGCAACCCATATCCAGGATGACTGGTTGCGCATACTGTTGCGCATAGGCCGCAAGGTCTTGCAAATCCGCGCCTTGCGCGTGCACGGCGCTGGTCAGATAGGCTGCGGCGGTGCTGCCGAATTGCTCGGCAATGACTTGGTCATGGTTACGCATATTTGGTTGCTGATGATTCTTTCAAAATGGACGTATCGGCATTCATTTCTCAGCGCTCCGCGCCAACCTCAAAGGCTCTGTTACAAAACGGCGAACCTCCCCAATGACTTCGTCCAGCGTCGGCGCATTGAGCCGGTTCTTGCCGAGGAAGGCTTTCCACTGTGCCCGCTTCGCTGCATCGCGCGCAAACTCATCACTCAGGCCAAGCGGCACCTCCACGGGCACCGCTGTTCCACGCCGCTGAAATGTTGCCGCGATCGCATCACTCAATAGCCGGACATCCAGCACGCCTTCGTGCGCCAGCGCACGCAGATCGAAGTAGTCCTTCATCCGGCTGTTTGCCATACCGAGACTCACTATTGCCTCCAGCTTCTCAGCCGCTACCGCCGCGCGCGGGTAAACGCGCAAGTGCGGCGCTGGCTGATCGTCCAGCAAAGTCGGGTAAATGGCCTCCTCCGGCCCCGGCGTCACTACATCGCCATAGCCCACGTCGAGCTGCACCGTACTGCGCGCATTGCCAAGCCTGCCCAGCAGCCGCACACGCAGACCGCCATAGCGCGCCTCTTCGCGGATTTCGTCAATGGTGATCGTAGCGGGGTCAAACGCCATGCCATCGTCCACGGTGACGCCGCAGATTTCACGCATCGTGGCTGCCAGCGCCGCAGTATCTGCCGGGCCAAAGCCGAGGAAGTCCGCATCGCGCGTTGGCCGATGCGGTACGTCGAACCACAGATCGAACAGCAACGCCCCTTTCAGCCAGTAAACCTCACGCGCAGGCGCAAGGGAGAGACGATAGAGAAAGCGCTCAATCGCATAACGCGTCAAAACCAGATTGAAATCCTCGCCGCGCGCCCTGGCCCGGTTCAGCAACCGTGCCTGAACCGACGCAGCCATATCCACCGTCACGCCACCGCCTCCAGATACGGGCGCATCACATTGGTCACGCGGTTGATCTTCGCATAACGCCATAGATCATCGGCACTCGCCTTCTTCGCGCGTCTCGCCTCGCGTAGCGCCTCCAGCGCCACATCCAGCCCGATCTTGTTGCGGAACTTAAAACAGTCCGCCACCGTCTTGGCCACACTGGTCACGCGCATCTTTGCGCCATCAATCCGCCGCGTCTCGACCCCGGCTGCCAGCGCGGCATCTGAAAAGCGCACCGTGCGCAGCGGCGGATAATCCAGCCGTGGCGGATGATCCTTGTTGCCGATAGCGATCCAGACCTCGAACGGCGCCTGCGTCGTCAGATCGTGTATGCGCAGCGCCGTAAGCAGGCAAAACACCACACCAGGCGCGCGCTTCACCACCGCCACCAGCGCGCCGTGCTCGCCGCTCTGATAGTCAGGCATGGCATACAGGCCACGCGCCACGCGCACCAGTTGCCCCGCCGCCGCCATGCGCGAAAGCTGGCTGCGCGTGATGCCCGCCACGACAAAATCCCGCGAGCGTGCCGTGCCGGTCCGGCGCAGGAGAGCCTTGATATGGCGATTAGTTGAGATCATGCCGGCATTGTTCCATAGTTTCGGTAGTTACGCACAAGTACCGAGAGAGTGGAACGAAATCCCGTTGCGATAATTTAGATGCAGATTGGGAATGGCTACTTGCCTCGTGCTCATCCGCCTTTGTTTTTGCTCATTTCCCGTTCTCCATTTGCCAAGTTTAACCGTCAACTATGGGGTATGTTTTTCGGGGGCAAGGCCAGGTGCGCCAGAATTTCCATGCTTACCCCTTGGCCTTAGCAATCGGGGCGCGAACTCGTTACACAAAAAGGTTAACACCTACGCCGGATGCAACTCTTCGCGGATAACCCGGCGTAGCGTGGATTCAATCTGCTCGCCCGTCATGACTTGGTGAAGCGCCTGATTGATGAGCGTCTGGTAACCACGCTCTCCGGCCTTGGCCTTAAAGAAAGCAATGACTGAAGCATCCAGCATGATCGAAACACGCTGCTTGCCAAGTTGGGCATTTAACGCCGTAGAAAATTCTTCGCGGCTGACATCTTTCAAGCCCACCCGCAGGCGTGGTGGCTTAGAGGTAGTGAGAGAGGGTGTCGATTTCATGGGGTTCGGCCTTTCGCATGGAAATAACGTGAATTTGATCTTCTGTTTCGGTATGGCTAATCGTTACGATGGTGGTTCCGAGAAACCCGGTGGTATTAAAACGCTGTTCACCATGGTAATCGCGGGAATCTTCTACCGTGATCGTCGGGCCATTGAATACCTGTTCGGACTGTGCAAAATCAAAACTGTGTTTTTTCAGGTTGGTCTTGCGCTTGGATTCTCGCCACGTGAAGTTCATAGCTTGAATTATATATACGATAATGCATATTGCAAGGCATTTGAAAAATCGGGGAAGAACCTGATGTAGCGCTAAGCGGGCTGCGCGGCTTTTGGCGTAGCCCGCTTAGCGCCGGG
>JBAQUE010000317.1:0-5805 GCA_049297315.1 Rugosibacter sp. | reverse complement strand
GCACTTCGGGTTCGACATTGCCCAGCGCCACGGCTTGCAGCAGCTTGTCGAAGGGCACGGCCTTCTTCTGGTCCATGGGCCGGCTGTCGGTCTTGTCACGCTCGCAGACGCCGACGGCATCGACGATGACGAAATGGTCCTTGACCACGTGCTCGCCGGCGGGTCCATCTGGATTGACGGCGCGCAGGTCGGCGCGCTCGATGATGCGCACGCCGCGCCCCTTCATCTGCTCGAAAAAGCTGCGGCTCTTCACGCTGCGCAGGAAGACGATGATCTCGACGGGCTTGATGTCGGTGCCGGTGGCGACCATGTCCACGGTGACGGCGATGCGCGGGTAGTAGCTGCTGCGGAAGGCGCGGATCAGGTTCTCCGGCGTCTCGCCGGTGCTGCGGTAGGTGATCTTCTGCGCGAACTCGTTGCCGCGGCCGAATTCCTCGCGGATGATCTGGACGACGGCTTCGGCGTGGTTGTCGTCCTTGGCGAAGACCAGGGTCTTGGGCAGCTCGGTGCGCTGGGGGAACATCTCGGCCTGCCAGCGGTCGCGGAAGGTGCGCACCACGGTGCGGATCTGGTCGGGCGTCTGCACTGCGCGGTCGAGTTCGGCGGGGTCGTAGTCGAAATCCTCGTCGAGCTGCCAGTCGCTGCGGCGGCGCGTGTCGCGCTCCATGAGCTGCACCCAGTAGCCGGCCTCGACCTTGCTGCCGGCTTCGGTGACTTCGGTGCGGATGCGATAGACGTCGTAATTGACATTCACGCCGTCGGCCACGGCCTGCTCGTGGCCGTATTCCATGACCAGGTTCTGGTTGAAGAAGCCGAAGGTCTGCTTGTTGGGCGTGGCGGTGAGGCCGATCAGATAGGCGTCGAAGTAGTCGAGCACCTGGCGCCACAAATTGTAGATGGAGCGGTGGGCCTCGTCGGTGACGACGATGTCGAAGCTCTCGATGGGGATCGCCGGGTTGTATTCGATTGGCGGCGTGTCGGCGAACAGCGCCTCGGCGCCCTCGGCGGAATGCTCGTCCTCTTCCTCGGGCAGCTCGCGGCCCTTGAGCATCGAGTACATGCGCTGGATGGTGCAGATGACGACGCGCGCGCTTTTGTCCAGGTTGTTGCTGGTCAGGTGCTGGACGATGTATTCCTCGCCGAATTTGAAATTGTTGTAGGGCGATTCGTATTGGTCGAATTCCTTCTTGGTCTGGCGGCCGAGATTGCCGCGATCGACGAGGAACAGCACGCGCCGCGCGCCGCCGAACTTGATCAGGCGGTAGATGAAGCTGATGGCGGTAAAGGTCTTGCCGCTGCCGGTGGCCATCTGGATCAGCGCGCGCGGCTTGTTGGCGGCGAGCGATGCTTCGAGGTTGCGCACGGCCGTGATCTGCGCCGGCCAGAGACCGGCTTCGATCAAGGGCGGCATGTTGCGTAACCGGGCCAGGAAAGTCGGCGCTGGCGAGGCGGCGGTATTTGCGCTTACGCCACCGTCGTTCGTGTAGCGCAGCCACTCGGCGAGCATTTCGGGCCGATGGAATGCGAAGACGTTGCGGGCGCGCGGCTCGGGGTCGAGGCCGTTGGTGAAGCGGGTCTCGATGCCGGTGGATTCGTAAAGAAATGGCAATGGCCGACGCCAGGCGGGCAGCGCATCCGGCAGGCCCTGGGCGTAGCGGCCGGATTGAATTTCGACGCCGCTCAATGTGGCGCCCTGTTTCTTGGCTTCGATGACACCGGTGGCCTTGCCGTCGACATAGAGCAGGTAGTCGGCGAAGCCGTGGCCGTCTTTGAGCGGGAATTCACGCAGCGCCACGCCACGGCCGGCATGGATGTTGGCTTGAGCGATGTCGAAGACCTGCCAGCCTGCCTGGGCCAGCAGCTTGTCGATATCTTCCCGTGCGCGTTGTTCCGGTTGCACCATGCGTCCCCATGCCGTTTGAGTGAGCGCGAATCATCGCACAGATCGGGCTATTGCCGGGATTGCAGCGAGATCGCAGTCCGGGGTGTAAGCGTTTCAGTTGCTTTATCAGCCCCGGCGCTTTGCGTCCTGCGGAACTTTTGGCTCCGACGGTTGCGCTTAACGCTGATAAGGCCGGCGTTAGCCTGCACTGAAAGGCGTAGGAAATGACTTGATTCTTTAACCGCATTGCATCGTCCAGTGGCTGACTTAAGGCTTTTCTTTAGTGCCGAAAGATGGCACTCTACGGGCATGGATATTCAGCCGCGCCAACGTTATTTTTCCGCCCTTGACCCGCATGGATTTCACCGTGTGGCTTATAACGAATGGGGCCATACGAATGCGGAGAAAACCATTATCTGCGTGCATGGCCTGACGCGCAACAGCCATGATTTCGATGCGCTGGCGGCGGAGTTGTCGCATACCTGCCGCGTGGTTTGTCCGGATGTCGTGGGCCGTGGCGCCAGCGATTGGCTGGAATACAAGAACGATTATGGCTTTGCGCTTTACCAGTCGGATGCGGCGGCGTTGATTGCGCGCTTGTCCGTCGCGTCGTCAGCCGGCGGCTTTTTATCTGCGCTGCGCGGGCATCCGGTGGAAGAAGATCGCCCGCTCCAGGTGGACTGGGTGGGCACCTCGATGGGCGGGCTGATCGGCATGATGCTGGCGGCGCGTTCCGGTTCGCCGATCCGCCGCCTGGTGTTGAATGATGTGGGGCCGCTGGTGCCCTGGCGTGCGTTGCGCCGCCTGCATCTGGAACACAACAACGAGAATCCGCAATTCGCCGATCTGGACGAGGCAGAAATTTATATGCGCCAGGCATGCGTCAATTTCGGGCCGCTGACCGATGAGCAATGGCATGATGTCACGCGCCACAGCGTGGTCTTGCAGCCCACTGGCATGTTTCGTCTGGGCTGGGATCCGGCGATCATCGGCGCGGTGCCCGAGCAGGGGCTGGAAGGCGTGACGCTGCGCATGAATTTTCTTTCCGGCATCGATATGTGGCCAATCTGGAACAAGGTGCGCTGCCCGGTGCTGGTGCTGCGCGGCGGGAATTCGGATTTGCTGACCCCGGCGACCGTGGCGCGCATGCAGGCCAGCGGGCCGCAGGTACAGGTGGCGGAATTCCCCGGCGTGGGTCATGCGCCCTGGTTGATGAGCGCAGAGCAGATATCTGTGGTGCGTGACTTCCTGCTGGCCGAGGAAATTGCGCCATGAGGTAAATTGCGGCGTTACGCGGGTGACTATTTCTATTCAAAAAATATTGAGGAGAATGTTTTGAAAAAAGCTGATTTCTTTGCCGAGGCGCGCACAGATAGCCATGGTCCGCTGACCGGTATCCGTGTGCTGGAGGCGACCAACTACGCTTCCGGCCCGGTGTGCGGCATGATCATGTCCGACCTTGGGGCTGAATCCATCAAGTGCGAAATGCCGGGCACTGGCGACCCCAACCGCTTCGTGCCGCCCTTCATTAAGGATCAGCGCGATGGCGAATCGTCGGTGGTCTTTGGCAGCATCAACCGTGGCAAGCGCAGCGTGACGCTGGATTTTCGCAAGCCCGAAGGACAGGCGCTGTTCCGCCGCCTGGCAGCCATGGCCGACATCGTGATCGAGAATTTCTCGCCCGGCACGATGGACGCCTGGGGGCTGGGCTACAAGGACATTTTCGCCGTCAAGCCGGACATCATTTATGTCTCAATCTCGGGCTTCGGCCAGTTCGGCCCGCTGTCGCACCGGAAAGGTTTCGATCCGGTCGGCCAGGCCATGGGCGGCCTGATGAGCGTCACCGGCGAGGCGGGCGGTAGGCCGTTGCGCGCCGGTACGGTGATCGCCGATGACATGGCTGGCTGGCAGGCGGCCATTGGCGCGCTGGCCGCGCTGCATCACCGCAGCCAGACGGGCGAGGGGCAATGGATCGATGCCTGCCTGACGGATTCGCAACTCTATGCGACATCGTTTGGCATCATGGCGGCGGCGGAATGCGATTACATCTGGCAGCGCTCGGGCAATGCAATTGGCAGTGGCGCGCCGATGAATACCTACCGCACGGCCGATAACCATTGGCTGAACATTTTTTCCCCATTCGACAAGCCTTGGCAGGCCTTGTGCGGGGTGATGGGCAAGCCGGAACTGGCCAGCGATCCACGCTGTGCGGACTGGGCGGCACGCACCGTCAATACCGAATTCGTTGACCTTGAAGTCGCCGCCTGGGTGGCGACGCAAACCGCCGACCAGGCCGAGGCGGCGCTGGAAGCCGCCGACGTGGTCGCGGCGCGGGTGATGGATTTTGGCGAGATCGTCAAATTTCCGCATTATCACGAGCGCGACATGATCGTGAAAGCCGAACACCCGCAGCATGGGCCGGTGACGCACTTCGGCGTGGGCGCCAAGCTCTCGCGTACGCCAGGCGGTGTGCGGCGGGCTGCGCCCTTGCTCGGCGAACATAATGCCGAGGTCTATGGCAAGGAACTGGGGCTCAACGCAGCGGAGCTTGGCGAGCTGAAAGCCAAAAAAATCATCTGACCGCTGCATAGCATGCCAAGCGCCTGATACAGCAGCCAGGAAAACGAGGAGTCAATGCATGAACTTTACCTATACGCCTGCGCAACAGGCGATTGCAACCGAGTTGGGCGAGGCGCTCAGCCGTTTTGATCATCCCGCGACAATACGCAGCCAGGCCGATGCGGGTGCTGCCGCCTTTGATGCGGTGGCATGGCAGGTGCTGGTGGACCAGCGCTGGCTGGGCGCAGCAGTCAGCACTGAGTATGGCGGACGTGGCCTGGGCGCGGAAGAGCTAACCCTGGTTGCATACGAAGCGGGACGCGCGCTGTTGCCCGCGCCGCTGGTAGCGACATTGCTGGCGGGTGAGGCGCTCAAGGCGGCAGACGCCATGCAGTATGTGCGCGATCTGGCCGACGGTCGGCTGCGCGTCGCTTTGTGCTTGCCGCCGCCAGGCGCAAGCCAGCCGGTGGTGGCCGTGCGTGATGGTCAAGCCAGTGGCGTGCTGACCCCGGTCGCCGATGGCATGGTGGCCGATGCGGTGTTATGCGCTGATGTTGATGGTCGTTGCTGGCTGGTGGATTTGCGCGATGCGAATGTGCAACGGCGGCGACTGGCCACGCTCGACCTGGCGCATACCGCTGCCGAGCTGACGCTTGAAAAAGCCCCGGCGCTGTTGCTGGGTGCACTCGATACATGGCGTGCACGCGCCGCGATCCTTGTGGCTTTTGAACAGCTGGGCGGCGCGCAACATTGCCTGGATAGTGCGGTGGCGTATGCCAAGGAACGCTATGCGTTCGGCCAGCCGATTGGCGCGTTTCAATCGCTCAAGCACAAGCTGGCGGCATTGCATGTGGAAGTCGAACTCGCCCGCGCGAATGCTTATTACGGCGCTTTCGTGCTGGCTGGCGGTGACGCCGAACTTGAAAATCTGGCGACTGCGGCAAGCCTGGCCCGCGCCAGCGCGACGGAAACCTATCTCACTGTCGCCCAGGAAAGCCTGCATGTGCATGGCGGCGTCGGTTTCACCTGGGACTGCGACATGCATCTGCACCTGCGCCGGGCGCGGGCCATGGAAGCGGCATTGGGTAGCGCAACGGCATGGCGCGAGGGATTGCTGGACGATCAAGCGCTGTTGGCGAGTTTTTAGTGTGAAATACTTGGGCAAGCGCGCTGTGTAATAACCGAGCGAAGCGAGCCAGAAAGAAGCCTCCCCGCGAGGGGGCGAGGCGGGAATACACGACGCAAGCGTCGCGCCGCCGCAGCCGGCTGGCTGTGCAAAGCCAGCCGTGGGCCGCATAGCGGATGGGAGGGGCGGGTCTTTATTTGCCGCTTTTCGCGTGTTTCATCATCAGTGGGTGGCCTTC
>JBAQUE010000316.1:0-14025 GCA_049297315.1 Rugosibacter sp. | reverse complement strand
TCCCAGGCCACCACCCCATTTAGCGGATTGCGGAAGCGCACCACAGGCGGCACATTATCTGGCGCGGGTGGCAAGGCCTTGCCTGCCTCTGGCCGCCAGCGGCCGTCATAGCGCGGCTTTTCCTTCTTTGCCTCCTGCTCGGCGCGCAGGGCATCCAATTCTTCACGCGAGGTATAACAGTAGTAAGCCGTACCGGCAGCCAGCATTGCATCGATGACCTGCCGGTAGCGATCCATGCGCTGCATCTGGTAGAACGGGCCTTCATCAGCCGTCAGCCCCAGCCACTGCATGCCATCAAGAATCGCCTGCACCGCCTCGGGTGTCGAACGCGCCACATCCGTATCTTCGACGCGCAGAATGAATTTCCCGCCATGCCGTCGCGCATACGCCCATGAAAACAAGGCGGTGCGTGCGCCGCCAATATGCAGAAAACCAGTCGGACTAGGGGCAAAGCGGGTACGTACCATCATGGGAATATCTTGAGAAAGAGAGCCATTTTACGCCATGAAGGATGCCCGCAATTGACCAGCCCATGCGCTTTGTGGTTAAATCCATACTCTCTAGCGGGCGGTTAACTCAGCGGTAGAGTGCCACCTTCACACGGTGGAAGCCACTGGTTCGATCCCAGTACCGCCCACCACAAAATAATTAGCTTGTTTGAATAAATTATATTTTGCATGGAACCGTCTTACGGTTCCATGCAATAAGGCGCCCTGTATCGCATAAGTCCCGGCAGTCTCGCGCCCGTGGCCGGGTGCCCTGTGGTTTCGCCGATGCTGAAGACAAAGCAATCTTCATTTCCTGGCTGGTGCGAGATGCGCTCGCCGCACTGCACAGGAATCGATATCCCCTCCCCCGCTCAGGACAATCAGCGGGACTTCTTGGGGAAAGTGCGTACGCAGGATCAAGTCAAATTTCTGCTACCGTGTGCGTGTAACACTTCTTCGGGCATATTTTCATGCAGGCCTCGCAACCCACGCAGTTCTCCGGATTGGCGATTGTCATGACCTTCTTTTCATACTCTTCGTCTTCGTCATCATCTTCGGGATCGGCGGAAACTGCGATACGTTCGCCATCCTCGGTAAGCCCCACCAGTTGCAATACGTCCCGGCCACAAACCTTGAAGCAACGCCCGCAGCCTATGCATTTGTCTTCATTGATGGACTCTGCGTATTGCGGCGTCCATAGCTTGCCCCCTGGCAGGGTTACAGTGAACGTTGCCATGTTTAACCTCCCATTGCCGTAATGCGCGCCCTCAGCGCGGTGAGGGCATCAAAGGCTTCATAGGCGCACTTGGCCACATCAGGGATTTTCTCCCAGCCGATGGGCAACTCCTCGGACAAATCGTGCAGTTCCATCTTGAGGTTCATCGCCCGGGCGGAGAGCTTCTTTACCTGTGCCTTGAGTTCATCCAGCGATTCGGTTGCGGTTTCCATGGTCGTTCCTAGCCGTAGTTAGCCACATCTTTATATTGCGTCACCATGTCAATGCCCGCCGCGACATATTTTTCGCCTTCTGCGGCGAGCTTCTCCAGCGTCTCGAAACCAAAGCGGTGGACGTCGCGCAACTGTTTGTTCACCACGATCAGGCGGCCGGCGATCAGCACCTGGCGGCCAAAGCCTTCATGGCTCATTTTCATCATCGGGCTCACCATCACACCGGTGCTGCGCTCGATGGCCAGGCCCACGGCGTTGAAGAACAGCTCAAGACGCCAGAGCACTTCGGGATCGGGGTCGCCAATGATGGGCATCTCGCGGCGTTGCTCCTTGGTGATGATGTAAGGCTCCAGCAATTTGAGATCGCTCTTGCCTTCCCATGAGCCATGGGTATCCTGCGCACGCCACTGCTTGATAAGTTCCTTGATGAACAAGGATTCCATCGCTGCAGGTGCGGTTGCCGGTGCGACGGGTTCTTCCATAGTTTCAGCCATTGTGTACTCCACTTTCCTCTTCGTCGAAATCAAAACTCCGCTCCTGATCCTTCATCAGCGCCTTGCGCAACCAGGGTGGCGGAGTACCCTTGAATACTTCTTGTAGCTTATCGAGAATGTCCATGATGACTTCCGGTTGCGGCACCTTGATCGGGTGGATCTTGTTGGCCACAACACGCGCCGCACCCGAACCGCCGATCGCCGCGACATAAAGAATGGCGCAATCCTTGATCGCTTCGATCTTGGGCGCCAGCTTGTCCTCGTTGCCGTCTTCCTGAAGATCACCATCAAAGGTCAAGGTCTCGATAAAGTCATAGCCATCGGCCCTTACGTCATAGATCATGATGTGTTTGGCCCAGCCGAAGTGGGCATCGACACGTTGTAAATCCTGGGTGGAAAAAGCGACTTTCATGGTGTGCTCCTAATGGTGGAATGAAGCTACGGGCTTGCCAGTATCGGCCACCGCCTTGAGTGTTTCCTCAGGCAAGGGCCATGACTGCGGCGTGCCTTCATGGTGATGCAGATCGGCGAGAAACAGATTGCCGACTTCAAAAACAATGTCGCGCGTGCCGCGATAGCCCACCATCAGCTTGTGTCCCGCACCCAGACGGTCAAACATCGGCAAGCCGGCACGGTAATGGGAAATATGCAAACGCTCGGCGGCCTGGCGGCCATGGGAATGGGTGACCAGCAGATCGCAACCCTGCGCTGATTTTTCCAGGTCTTCAAGATCACCGATCAAGACTTCAGCAGTCGGCATCCGTTCAAGCAAGGGCGAGTGCGTGGTGGTGACCGCGCTGGCAATGTCGCAGCCCATCTCGTTGAGCAGGCTGGATAAAGCCCACAGCAAATCCGGCTCGGCGCCGATGGCGATTTTTTTGCCACTGCAAAAGAAATGCGCATCAAGCATCGCATCCTGCAACTGGCTGCGCTGGCGACGCCATTTTTGCGGCACCGGCACGCCGGAAAGGGCGGACAAATGGGCAAGCAGGCGGTCATTGGACTCCAGTCCGGTCAAGCGGTCGAATAGTACAAATGGAATGCCTGTTTGTTTCTCTAATAACTCGGCACATGGCCGCATTTGCTCACCAATGGCGATGGTGGCCACTGAAGCCCCCATCTCGCGAACTTCAGCCAGGGTGGTACCGCCCATGGTGGTCGGGCTGAACTCGTCGGACATGTGGCCATCCAGCGAGCGCGATAAGTCGGGCAAGAATAACGGCGTGAGGCCAAAGGACTCGATAATCTCGCGCAGCTCTTCAACGTCAGCCGGTGTCAGGTGGCAGCCTGGAAGAATGTTAATTTGAGTGGGTATTTTTTCTTCAACCGGCGCCACCAGCGACTTGATAAAAGCGCTCACTGCCTTGGCCCAGCCGTCCTGAAACGCACCAACATAGTCCGGCGTCGATACATAAACCAGCGCCGTATCCGCAGTTTCCGGATGGCGCTGCTGGACCAGTTTCAGATAGCCGTCGACATCATCCCCTTTGGTTTCGGTGAGTCCGGTTGAACAAATGGCGATCAGATCCGGCTTGGCGCGTTCGCGAATATTCAGGACAGCTTTTTCGATATTGTCAAAGCCGCCCATGACCGTGGTCGCTTCATTCATCGCCGTGGTCTGCAAGGGAATCGCTTCGCGGAAGTGACGCACCAGAAGCACCAGGCCGAACGAAGTACAACCTTGCGAGCCGTGCATTACCGGCATGCAGCGGTGCATGCCCATGAAGGCATAAGCGGCGCCCAGCGGCTGGCTCATCTTGAGCGGATTGACCGCCGCCGCCTTGAATTGGGTTTTAACAATGGCCATGGGTTTTTCCTTTAGCCAGCACTCGATAAGGAACTATCGAGCGTGTTTTCGCCACGTTCTTCCAACGGCCGTCCTTGCATGGCCGGGCGATTCGGCAGGCGCACAGCGGCGCTTTGCGAAATCTCTGCCTCATCCCAGGGCGCGGGCAGACGTACCTGTTCCCACACCGGGTTGTACAGGGTCTTGTCAATTTCCTGCACCAGCTTGACCATGCCCTCGTAGCCGGCAAAGGCGTGATGGCGCTCCTGATTGATGTCGAGCCAGGGCATCTTGGCCTTGAGTGCAATGAACTGCGAACGGCCGCCCGAGAGCATGATGTCGGCGCGCGCTTCTTTCAGCATCTTGTACATTTCGCGCGGTGGCATGTCGTCAATCATGTGCGCTTCTTCGCCCATGATTTCCTTGATGCGGTCCTTGTCTTCCTTGGTCGATTTCTTGACGCTGGTGCCGACGATTTCAATACCCACTTCCTGCAGCGCCGCCACCACCGACCAGGACTTCACGCCGCCGGTAATCAGCAGCACGCGCTTGCCCTTCAACCTCGCCTTGTAGGGTTCGATACGCGCCCAGGCGCGGGCTTCTTCCGCGGCAATCAACGCTTCGGTGCGGGCAATGATGTCGTCCGGCGCGCCCTGCTGAACCAGCAAGCGGGCAATCTCGCGCAGGCTGTCGGACATGTCGCCAATGCCATAGAACGAGCCTTCAAAGAAAGGAATGTTGTAACGCTCTTCCATCTTGCGCGAGATATTGATCATCGCCTTGGAGCACACCATCATGGCCACTTTGGCGCGATGCGAATAAGCCACTTCCTGATACCGCGCATCACCGCTGATGCAGGCGAGCACGCGCACGCCCATCGCATCGAGCAGCGGCTTGACCTGCCACAATTCGCCAGACAGGTTGTATTCGCCAATGATGTTGATGTCGTAGGGCGTGGTGTACTCCGGCTCGGCCGTGCCGATCACATAATCAAGCAGCGCCTCGCCACCGAGCTTGTTGCCGAGATTTTTAACCCCGGCGAAACCTGGAGAATTAACCGGAATGACGGGTTTATTGAATTTCTTGCTGGCCGCCTTGCACACTGCCTCAATATCATCGCCAATCAGTGCGGTGACACAGGTTTGATAAACGAAGACCGCTGGCGGGTCATACTTGTCAATGATTTCCTTGACCGCCTTGTACAGGCGCTTCTCGCCGCCATACACGACATCCAGTTCGTTGATGTCCGTGGTGAAGCCGGTGCGATAGGTGGAAACGCCGGAAGACAGCGCGTGGCGGTTGTCCCACGAGTTGCCTTCGCAGGCAATGGGGCCATGCACCAGATGCGCGACATCGACAATTGGCTGCAACGCGATCTTGGCGCCGTCAAAGGCACACCCGCCAGCTGCGGCGCCCGGCGCGAGCTGTTTGGTGCAACCCTTCTTGCGCTCTTTATCCGACTTGCCCTGGTTCTTGTCGCAACCGGGTTCGTTGAAAACATCCTGAAGCTTTTCGTTAAGTGGCGCACCCATGATCGAACCCCTTCGCTTGAAACTGGATTACATATCCCAACCTGCCCGGCGCATGCCGGGTTGGCCGCATCAAACGAAATGGCCAACCCGATGTCGCGTTTAACGGATGATGTCGTACGAGTAGTCTGTCTTCGCCGGAATGATGGTATTGGCGTCGAGCGACTCGAAAAACTCATCCAGCAGCATCACCAGCACGCGCATCGCACCTTCGTAACCCCAGATCGGCATACGGTGGTAGTGATGCCGGTCGAATATCGGGAATACGAGGCGGATCAGTGGTGTCCCCGTATCGCGCTCCAGATACTTGCCGTAGGTGTTGCCGATGAGGAAATCCACCGGCTCAGTGAAGAGCAGCGAACGCATATGCCACAAGTCGCGCTTCGGATACACCTTGCAGTTCTTGCCGAAGGGCGAGGCGTCGAACAAGGCCTGCACCTTGGCTGCCCATTTGTCATCGCCATTGGTGGACAACACATGCGTTGGCTCGGCGCCCAGTTCGAGCAGGAACTGGGTCAGCCCCAGCATCAGGTCCGGGTCGCCGTACAGCGCATACTTTTTGCCATGCAAGTGGGCCTGCGAATCGGCAATCGCATCTACCAGACGGCCACGCTCAAGTTCCAGTTCAGCCGGGATCGGCTTGCCCGTGATGCGCGAGAGCTCCATCAGGAACTGGTCAGTGCCCGAAACGCCCATCGGATGATTGAGCGATACGACTTCTTGCCCATGTTCAGCAATCAGCTTGGCGGTTTTCTCGGCCGAGAACTGCTGGAACACGATGGTTGCCTTGGCGTTCAGCGCATCGATCACCTGCTGCTTGGTGGTACCGCCGTCATACATGCGGTAGGTGCCGTCGGTCGGCGTATTCCAGTTGTCCGAAGGGTCGCACAGGAAGGTGTGCTCGATGCCCATGGTCTTGAAAATGCGCCGTATCTCGGGGATATTGCCGACCACGAAGCCGTCGAAGCCGCCGATGAAATTGATCGACTCGTTCGGCACACGCTCCAGCTTCGGCACGGTGTCGGCCTTGCCATCCCAGAAGTGCCTGAGTATGCCCATCAAGGCATTGTCATAGCCGGTGATATGGCTGCCGACGAAAGCCGGGGTATGCGCAAAGGGCACGTCATATTCCATTGGCACACTGCCTTTTTCCTTGGCTGTCTTGATGAAGGCGTTCAAGTCGTCACCAATCACTTCGGCCATGCAGGTGGTCGATACCGCGATCATGTCCGGCTTGTACAGGCTGTGGGTATTGGCCAGGCCATCGATCATGTTGTTGAGGCCGCCGAACACCGCAGCGTCTTCGGTCATCGAAGAAGAGACGCAGGACGTCGGCTCCTTGAAATGGCGCGAAAAGTGCGAGCGGTAGTAGGCGACACAGCCTTGCGAGCCATGCACGAAGGACAAGGTCCTGGCAAAGCCATTGGCTACAAACACAGCACCCAGCGGCTGGCAGGCCTTGGCGGGATTCACCGTCAGCGAATCGCGGGCAAAGTTCTTTTCCTGATAGTCCTTGGATTTGGTCCATTCGACAATTTCCTTGACCTTGTCGACGGGGACGGCGAACTCGAAGTTTTTCTTCTTGTTCTCGAACAGCTCAATGTATTCCGGCTGACGGAACAGGTTCTCGTGATCAAGAATATTATCGGCATTCTGTGGCATGGTAAAACTCCTTATAAGCTATGGTTCGGTTTGCAGGGTGCTGCCTTACGTCGCCACCACCCCGCAATCCCCAACTGACGTTTAGGCTGCTTTCTTCCAGGGCGCTTTCGACAAACTCCACACCGGGCTGTTGATGGCCATGTCCATATCGCGGGCGAAGATGCCAAACCCGTCGTAGCCGTGGTACGGGCCTGAGTAGTCCCACGAGTGCATCTGGCGGAAGGGCACGCCCATCTTCTGGAACACGTACTTTTCCTTGATGCCGGAACCAACCAGGTCGGGCTGGATCTTTTCGACGAACTTCTCGAACTCGAAGCCGGTCACGTCGTCATAAATCAGCGTGCCATCCTTGACGTAATGCGTCGTGCGCTGATAGTCGTCGTTGTGGCCGAACTCGTAACCCGTGCCGACCACGTTCATGCCCAGGTCTTCATACGCACCAATCACGTGACGCGGACGCAGGCCGCCGACGAACAGCATCACGGTCTTGCCTTCCAGGCGCGGCCGGTACTTGGCGATGACCGCATCGGTCAGCGCCTTGTATTTGGCGATGACCCGCTCGGCGCCTTCCTTGATTTTGTCGTCGAAATGGCTGGCGATTTCGCGCAAGCTGGCGGCGATCTTGGATGGACCGAAGAAGTTGTACTCGACCCAGGGCACGCCATACTTTTCTTCCATATGGCGGCTGATGTAGTTCATCGAGCGATAGCAGTGCAGCACGTTGAGCTTGGCTTTGGGCGTGTTTTCCAGTTCCGCGATGGAACCGTCACCCGACCACTGGGCGATCACGCGCAGACCCATTTCTTCAAGCAGAATGCGTGAGGACCAGGCATCGCCGCCGATGTTGTAGTCACCAATGATGGCCACGTCATAGGGTGTGGATTCAAACTTGTTCTTGTCCGGATCCATCTTGTCGAAAACCCAGTCGCGGATCGAGTCGTTGGCGATGTGATGGCCCAGCGACTGCGATACGCCGCGGAAACCCTCGCAACGCACCGGCACGATGGTGTGGCCGTTGTATTCCTTGGTCTTCTTCTTCGATACCGCTTCGATATCGTCGCCGATCAGGCCAATCGGACACTCGGACTGAACCGTGATGCCCTTGTTGAGCGGGAAGAGCACTTGGATTTCATCCATGATCTTTTCCAGCTTCTTGTCACCGCCGAAAACGATATCCTTTTCCTGGAAGTCGGAGGTAAATTGCATGGTCACGAAGGTGTCGATGCCCGTCGTGCCAATGTAGTAATTGCGCCGCGCAGCCCAGGAATACTGGCCGCAACCGACCGGGCCGTGGCTGATATGGATCATGTCCTTGATCGGCCCCCAAACCACGCCCTTTGAGCCGGCATAGGCGCAACCACGAATGGTCATCACGCCCGGAACCGATTTGATGTTCGACTTGACGTTGCAATCAGATTTGCCTTCCTCATGGGTATTGAGGTGTTTGGCGCGTCTTTTTGCCGTCTTTTCCGGATAGGCCTTCAAGACCTCTTCGATCAATTCTTTGTTGCGTGCCTTGGTTTCTTCAACGGTGAGGCTCATGTCATGCCCTCCAGTTCAGGTTGATGGATATACATCTACTACTGCTGTCTCGCTCGGTGGAGCGTTCCACAAAGACCCGCCTATGGTTGAAAACGGGGTTGAAAACGAATCTTTGCGCAAATCTCCGAAACCGCGGCGGCAATCATCAGAACCGCCGCCGCGATCCCTTTCCAGCAGAACTACTTAGGCAACCAGTTCAGAAGCCGTCTTGCCGACCTGTGACTCATCAATCGCCTCCATGATGCCGTGCGCCATCAGCAGGTCTTCCAACTGATCCATGGTGATGGGCGTCGGGATCGTGCCATTGCCCTCGTTGGCATGGATCTTCTGCGCCAGCGTGCGGTACTCTTCGGCTTGCTTGGATTCAGGTGCATACTCAAGCACTGTCATCCGGCGCAGCTCGGCGTGCTGAACAATGTTGTCACGCGGGATGAAGTGAATCAGCTTGGTGCCCAGCATCCCGGCCAAGGCTTCAGCCAGTTCGTACTCCTTGTCGGTCTGGCGCTCGTTGCACACCAGGCCGCCCAGGCGCACGCCGCCCGAATTGGCATACTTCAGAACGCCCTTGGAAATGTTGTTGGCCGCATACATGGCCATCATTTCGCCGGACATCACGATGTAAATTTCCTGCGCCTTGTTCTCGCGGATCGGCATGGCGAAACCACCACACACCACGTCACCCAATACATCGTAGGAAACATAGTCCATGCCTTCGTAAGCACCCTCTTCTTCGAGGAAGTTGATCGAAGTGATCACCCCGCGGCCGGCGCAACCCACGCCGGGCTCCGGGCCACCGGATTCAACGCAACGGATGTCGCGATAACCGACCTTCATCACATCCTCAAGTTCGAGGTCTTCCACCGAGCCTGCATCCGCAGCCAATGACAGGATGGTGTCCTGTGCCTTGGCATGCAGAATGAGACGCGTGGAGTCAGCCTTGGGATCGCAGCCAACGATCAGGATTTTCTGGCCCATTTCGGCCAGCGAGGCGAGGGTGTTCTGGGAAGTGGTCGACTTGCCGATGCCGCCCTTGCCGTAAAACGCGATTTGCCTGAGTTTTGCCATTTCAAATTCTCCTTAAGTAAGTCTGATGAGAGTTGAGTTAAATTGAGTTGCTATGCAGTTCCATCTGGTCTCGAAAATGCATCCAGTTGCGCCTCTCTACGTAACCCTTTAGGTCTTAGTCTGTAGTCACTCGTTCGGCAAAACATCTGCGGTGCAGGCTACTCTTAGCAACCGTTGTGCCATAGCCAAAAAATTAAAATAACTTGCTGTTTATAAAAGAAATATTGATTGATGGTAGTGTCATAACAAATGCCATGACGCATGTGGGAAATCACACAAGGGCGGCATCCCCTGTAGCAAACAAGACAAGCCATCGACCACCCACCCATTGACCGGCGGCGGGATGAAATCCTTGCCACTTATATGCCGCATGCAATCGCAGCCCCATGATCCATCAATAGGAATGGAACTTGCTATGGCTTGTCTGAATACTTCATTGCGGAGGGATTGATCATGCAAATCGGTGTGGAAGCGCAACGTGCTGTGGAGAACCGGCGGGTGTTTGTGCTGGACGAAGATGAAATCAACCGGACTGTCCTGCAATTCATGCTCGCAGACGATAACGAGACCCATGAATTCGCCACCGTCGATGCCGCGCTTGAAAAAGGGCTGGCCTGGCAACCTGATCTCGTCCTGCTCAGCGCCATGCTGGTCATCAGGGATGGCGTGGAACTGCTGCACAACCTGCGTTCGGCCTGGCCGGGCGTGAAACTGCTGGTCATTTGCGAGGCGGCCGATGATGAAAGCATCGCGGCAGCCATGGCTGCCGGTGCAGATGACACGCTGACGCGGCCATTCAAGGTTGAGCCCGTACGGCGCAAGGTGGACCGGCATCTCGGCCGCAAAGTCGAAATCAAGATTCCTGTCGTTGTTTCATGACTGATTCCTGACCGCCTGACCATGTCACAGATCGCTGATCCCCAGGCTGTCACCACTGCGGCAGAAACGCCGGGCAATCTCCACTTCGAGCGGATCGGGGGCGAGAGCGCCATACGCAATCTCGTGGATCGTTTCTATCACCATATGGATACCCTGCCTGAGGCGCAAAAAATTCGCGCCATGCATCCGCCCAAGCTTGCGCCCATCAAGGAGGTGTTGTTCAAGTATCTCGTGGGCTGGCTGGGCGGGCCGCCGTTATATGTTGCCGAACGCGGCCACCCGCGCCTGCGCCAAAGGCACCTAGCCTTTCCTATTGGTGACGCCGAGCGCGATGCCTGGATGGCCTGCATGACGCACGCGCTGGATGAAGTCGTTACCGACACCGACCTGAAAACCGAGCTGACCCAGGCATTTTTCAAAACCGCCACTTTTCTTCGCAATCAATAAGGCTATCGCCGTAGCGCCAGCGCCGACTTTTTTCAGCTTCTTTCAAAACCGCGAATTATCTGCTTCAGCAATATCCCTTCCTCAACCCCTCCTCAAGGACCTCTCATGACCTCCATCACCGACACCCCATTTGCCTCCCTGGATGCCGACGGCCGACTGCTCAGCCCTGTGTTCAAAGGGCTGACCCAGCCTGACGAATTCGGCTTTCGCGGCGAAATTGCGCTAAAAATGGCCGAGAAATTGTCAGACGAAGCCCGCCCGCCTGAAATCAAGTTTGACCAGGTGATGATGACTGCCTCCATCGGCGCAACGACCATCCCCTTCCTCACTGGTTTTTCACCCAACCTGGAGCACCTGGCTTTGTTGTGCGAAGTGCTGGGTGACAAGCTCACGGCCACGGGCAAATATTTTTTCTTTGCGGGCAACCTCGACATCTCGAAGAAGTACCAAATTGCCTACGGCGGCGCGACGTTCTGGGTGCTGCCGCTGGACGAGGCCACGGTCTATAACGAATTGCTGGAACTCTTCCGCGTCGAGCGCTCTGACCTGAAAAAACTCGATACCGCAGGCAAGCTCCACGCGGTTGCAGCCAAGGCCGCCGAGTTTTCCGAAAAGTGGCCGGAAATCAGTTTTGCCGAAGCGCTCAAGATCATGGGCCCGGTCAAGATCAAGGAAAACCGGCCGGTGTGATGGCGCCCTGAAAACCCGCCCGCATTGCCCATGACGTTCGCCAGCTATCGCGGCCATAGCACGACACTGGTGGGCATGCCGGCGGCCTTGCTGGCCAGCATCGACTTCAATGACTACCCGTTGCCGCTGCACATCAGCGGTACGCGGGAAGCCAACAGCAGCCTGTTCAAGCGCCTGGAGCAGATCAACGACAGCGCACAAGCGGCCATCTGTTTTCAGGACTACATGGACGTGCTGTTCGGCTTTGAGCCGGAACAGCGCAAGGCTATCGGCAGCGATGGCCGGCGCCGCTTTCATTCCAGCTATTTGCGCTTGCTCAAGGGCTGGGCGTTTGATGCCAACAACCGCGAAGCCGCCGTGCTCAAGGGCTGGGTGGAAAGCCGCTTCGGCCTCTTTCCCACTTTTCATAAGGCGGTGATCGCGCGTTTTTCCGCCCCGGCATGGATTACCTATATCGAGGAAAAAATGTCCAGCCGCTTTCACAACAACAGCATCAACATGCAGCTCGACCTGCTCTACGAATTCTGCCAGTGGTCGCTGGCTCGCTTTCACAGCCGGGGGCGCAAACACTTGACGCTGTTTCGCGGCACCAACAACTTTGACGAACACCCCTTGCTCGAACGCATCGACAAGCGGCATGCGGTCATCCGCCTGAACAACCTGGTGTCATTTACCGCCAACCGCGACATCGCCTGCGAATTTGGCGACTACATCCTTGAAGTCGCCGTGCCGCGCGTCAAGATCCTGTTCTTCAACGATCTGTTGCCGCTGCATGCCTTGCGCGGCGAATCCGAGTTTCTGGTGATCGGCGGCGATTACCATGTCAAGGTGAGTACGGAATGAATGCGGTAACGCATCCCCTTTCGCTACGCGAACGCGCACTGGGCGCATATTTTGGCCTGGCGGTGGGCGATGCGCTGGGCGCGCCGGTGGAATTCATGACGCCCACAGAAATCCAATATGCCCACGGCACGCTGCGCCACATGATCGGCGGCGGCTGGTTGCGGCTCAAGCCGGGGCAGATCACCGATGACACGCAAATGTCGCTGCACCTGGGCCGCGCCCTGATTACCCACGGCGGCTGGGATGCCCGCGCGGCAGCCGAAGAATGGGCCGTCTGGTGGCGCAGCCGACCGATCGACATTGGCAATACCTGCCGCCGCGGCATTCTGCGCTTCATCAAGCTGGGCTCGCTGTCCGGGCCCGCCGCCGACGGGGATGGCGGCAATGGCGCGGCCATGCGCATTTTGCCGCTGGCGCTGGCCACGCTTTATGACGATGCGCATTTTGCCGCCGCCGCCATCGAACAGGCGCATGTCACGCATCACCATCCCTTGTCCGACGCGGCCACCGTGACCCTCGGGCGCATGGTGCAGCAACTATTAAACGGCCGCGGCATGGCCGCCAGCCGCGCCCTGGCTGACGACCTGGCAGCGCGCCACCCGCAGTTCCGCTTCGAGCCTTATCCCGGGCGTGCCTCGGGCTACATCGTCGATACGGTGCAGACGGTATTGCACGATTTCTTTACCACCACGAGCTTTGCAGATTGCCTGGTCACTGTGGTCAATCGCGGCGAAGACGCCGACACCACTGGCGCGATTGCCGGCATGCTGGCTGGCGCAACCTACGGCGTTACGGCCATCCCTGCTGCCTGGTTGAAAAAACTGGAACGCAGCGTGGCCAATGAGATCGAAACCCAGGTGGATGCGCTGCTCAGCTTGGCACGTCATGCCGCACCGGAAACCAGCCTATGAACCGCTTATGAACCTAATCGACACCCCCAACACGCTGGCGCAAATCCTCGCCTATCACGAGCGCACCAAGCACCGGCTGGAACGCTATGCCGCCGGGCCCGAAGCGCTGGACTGGGACGCACAGCCCAACCCTTTCCGCGAATTTGTCGGCGCGGGTAAGACGGCGCTGCCGCTGGCGGCCGATACGCTGGCGACCCCGTTTGGCGCATTACATCAGCCCGGCACCGTCGCGCCCTATCCCATTACCCTTGATTCCATCGGCATACTGCTGGAATTGTCCCTGGCCATCTCGGCCTGGAAGGAATATGGGCCGGACCGCTGGGCCGTGCGCTGCAATCCCTCCAGCGGCAACCTCCACCCCACCGAGGCTTACGTGATCAGTTGCCACATTCCCGGCCTCGCCAATGGCGTTTACCATTACCTGAGCCTGGATCATTCGCTGGCGCTGCGCTGCCGCCACGCGCCCTCTTCAATTGATGTGACTGACACATCAAGCGGCCTGTATATCGGCTTAAGTTCCGTGACCTGGCGCGAAGCGTGGAAATATGGCGAACGCGCCTTCCGCTACTGCCAGCATGATGTCGGCCATGCCTTGGGTGCACTGCGCTACGCGGCCGCCGCGCTGGGCTGGCAGGTGCATGTGCATGAAGCAATCAGCAGCCAGGAACTGGCCTACGTGCTGGGCGTGGATAGGGACGACGATTACGCCAACGCGGAGCGCGAAGAAGCCGAGTTATTGAT
>JBAQUE010000315.1:0-18883 GCA_049297315.1 Rugosibacter sp. | reverse complement strand
CAGGCTGGGAGTTGCACTACCCTATGCCGGACTCCTGAATGAACCTGGATATCGGGCCGTCATCTGTTGCGCTACTTACAATCAGGCGATTCTTTGCGCGAGTCATCCCAACATAGAAAAGCCGCCGCTCTTCTTCCGGTGTCGAATCGACATGCGGAAGATTTCCGTCCTCTGCTCCAAGAATCCACACGTTGTCGAATTCCAGCCCCTTGGCAGCATGGAGCGTCATGATCGCGGTACCGTCAGCGGGCTTGGCGGTTCGAGAGGAGGTGTGCATCAGTCGGTTTACAAGTCGACCATTCAGCTTACAGAGAATGCCTTCCAAGCGATGCAGAAGCGAAGCCTGTTCCTCTGTAATTCGGTCTGCTAGCCACGCTGCCACCGCATGGGCAACCAACGAGGATCGCCCTTTGAGTTCCTGATCTTCCCATGCCCGTAACCCAAGCCGAAGATTGGATATCAATGAAATGTCAGACTCTGTTCCTCCGAGTTGATCGAGTTTGGTTACGATTTGATCGAGCCGATCATGACAGGATGGACCTTGGATTTCAGACAGCTTATTGACCAGGGCTGAATCCATGCCGACTAAAAACAGTGCGTTGCTCACGCCTGTCCAACTTCGGTCGCATACCGCTCGCAGCAAGCCGAGATATGTGCTGCCGACAGTTTTGTCCCATACGCTTTTGCCGCCCACGCGGTAGTGAGGAAGCTCCATGTCCGAGAGGGCGACCTCCACGGGATCAAGTATTCGGTTTGTTCTGGCGAGTACCACCCATTGCTCCGATAGCCGGGTGGATTGAATGCGTGCCGCAATCTCGTCAGCTTCGCTCCACCTGTCTGAAAGCCGCAACACAGCGACTTCACCAGTTGTTTTTCGTGCGGACTCGATTTCCTTGTGCGCACGTTCTTGGTTGTGGTTGATCAGCTTGACGGCATGGCCGAGGATGTTTTCAGCGCACCGGTAGTTCACTGGGAGCGGCAACATCGTCGACGACAGGTGTTCCGATATGCGCTTCAGGCCAGGATAGCCAAGCGCATGCCGAAAAGAGTAGAGGCTCTGGTCATCATCGCCCACGAGTGTGATTTCGACTCCGCGACTGCCGTGTGCTTTCACCCATTCAAGCTGCACTTCGTCCATATCCTGAGCTTCATCAACCAGCAGCCATCGAATCGACAGGGGAGGCATGGCATCTGAATTGATCTCACGGACGGCTTGCAGGGTAATGTCAGCGAAGTCCATCGCACCTTCAGCTTTGAGGATATCGGAATACGCGATGACTGCGGCTTCAATCTCGGGTTTCCCTGTCGGATACCACCGGATGTGAGACTTAGCTGTATCGATTGCCTGAATCACACTTTCCAATGGAAGTCGTTTCGCATGCTGCTGCCAGCATCGACGGATCAGAGAGAGGCGTTCTCCATCGGATATCAGTCGCCCCAAGTTGTTGCTGCTCTGCCTGCGAATCTGTGACAGAGCAATGGAATGAAATGTACCAATAGCGAGCCTGACGGCGGCAGCCTGACCGCAGGCAGAAAGGATCCTTGATTTCAGTTCGTTGGCGGCATCACGAGTGAATGTCACGGCACAAAGACGCCCCCGTTCATGGCCGTTCAGAAGTCTGGCAGCCCGCTCCGCGAGAACACGTGTTTTCCCTGACCCTGGGCAGGCAAGAACAGTGCAGTGTCCATTGGTGTTAACCGCTCGTTCTTGGAATGGGTTGAGGTCCACTTACTCTGCTTCGATGATCTCCTTCTTGTCGGCTTCTGTCGCTTGATTCTCAACTTCAGAAAGTTGAGGTTCGCTGGGCTCGGCTGCAATTTCGGCCGTTTCTTTCCTGCGCGCAGCCAGAACCGCACGGGTGGCGATTTGTCTGATCTGGCCGGCAAGGCGAAGAATTCGTCGCTTCCATTCATAGACCCCACGTGCGTATTGGGTGTCCGTGATGACGCATGAGAGCCAGAGTGCGTCCATGTTGGCCATCATGCCGTCGAATTCACGAATGATTGCCAGAAATTTGATCGAGCGCGGCGAGGTAATTTGAACATCGACCGCTTTGGCGCTGGTGTAGCCGATTGTGGTTTCGATGCCATTGCTCTCAGCGATCTCCTTGAGTCGGAGCGATTCCTTGCGAATGTCTTCCAAGGCCTGGTTGATCAGCGCGTCGACCATCGCATCGACTTCCTGTGCTTGTTCTTCCGTTCCTATGAATCGCAACACCACGCTCAATGAGAACAGTGCGTTGGCGCACATCTCATAGCCGCGATCGAATATCTGCTGGGCGTGAAGCGAATTAAGCAAAGCCTTCTGCGTGAGGAATGGCCGGCTGTTGTCCTGTCTGACTGATGGTATTTGCGTGGATACGTTCCGCTGCTTCTGCGCCATTTGATGTCTCCTGTTGTGTCGATCAACGGGAGCGTATCCATTGGACATCAATGCCGAAGTTCGAAATGTGACCTAAAAGAACGCATTTCGACATCACGCAGAGAAAGGCGCAGCACAGAATTCAGCCATCTTTCGTTCCGCTTATAGCGGTCGAAGTGAAGGTAGCTGGCCTTCTTCACAAACAGCATTTTTCTAAACCCCCGGCGGGGCAGCCCCGTCAGGATACGGCGGCCTACCTGCCATTATTGTCAGGAGGCAACATGGCATCATTGAACAGAGTCACCCTCATCGGCCATCTAGGGGCCGATCCCGAGGTTCGCTATACCCAAAATCGCGAAGCGATCGCTACGATCAGAATCGCGACGACGGAGACGTACAAGGACAAGTCGTCCGGTGAGCGCAAGGAAACTACCGAATGGCACAGGATCGTCTTCTTCAACCGCATGGCCGAGGTCGTTGGCGAGTACCTCAAAAAGGGCTCTCCTATCTACGTCGAAGGTCGCATCCAGACCCGCAAATGGCAGGACAAGGAAGGTCAGGATCGCTACGTGGTCGAGATCATCGCCAGTGAGATGCAGATGCTGGGGTCTCGCCCGTCTGAAAAGGACGCGCAGCCGTCTGGTCAAGCCAAGCGCAGTGCAAACGGTGGCACCAAGCCTGCCCAGGCGACCGGCCCGGCCTTCGATGATGTGCCGGATATCGAGCCGTTCTGAGAATTTCGTTTCATCTTTTCCCAACCGGGAGGTCACTCTCCCCGGTCGGGAGCAGGCCCCCATTCACATCAGGAGGTCTGTTCATGGAACGCGTAATTCTCGTCCTGGCCATGCTGGCGGGGCTTCATTTGATTCTGTCATTTCTCCAATCCGCTGTAGAAGGCATGAAGGCCTTCTTCAACCGGATACCAGAACGGTCGGCAACACACGAGCTGGTCGAGGAGAAAACAACTGACTGGCGGCAGTACGACATACCTGCGTACATGCGCCGGAATGGGATCGAAATTGATTCCGGAAAAAACGGTGATGCTTCCTTTGAAGTAATCGCCTGAACTTTCATCCCCATGCGGGGGCATCGCCTCCGCGTCAGGGGAGGGGTGCCCCCATTTTTTTTGGAGGCATCTCATGGAACTCGTTCTTCTTGCTTGCTGCATCACAGGCTGGATCATCAGCCGCCCAATTGTTCGCGCACTTGGGATATGACGTGCAGCACTACCTGTGGGGGACCCCCCGCAGGACAAAGCGCTTTCTACCTAGAGCTCTTTGTCCTGCGGGGATCGCTCCAGGCCAGGAGTGATTTTCGCTGTGGCTGCTCAACCAACCTCAGGAGAAAATCGTGAAATCCAATCCATTTATCGTTCGACTCTTCGACTCGCTACCGATGGCTTTTGCCTGTGATCTTTATCAGAGGCTCAAGGCAGGGCGTACCGACCCGGAAACTCGCGACATGCTCCGAAAAGCTCTGGTGCTGTCAAAGCAAACCCGAAAGGTTGAATGAACCACGCCCCGGTATTCCGGGGCTTTCCCGAGTGCGTTCCATGAGCGCATTGCGGAAAGCAGCATTTGATCGAGCGGTTATCCGCCCGATTAACTAGCGGTAGCTGGCCGCTCGAAACAAACAGCATCTACCAACCCAGCCGGGGATATCGCCCCGGTACGGGTCGGTGCTTCCGGCATTTCATACTGGAGGCACAATGAAACTGAATCATCCCGGCCTGCTACTCATGCCGGCCACGCAGTATCACGCGGACAGAGCCATCGGCCACTCGGGCATCGTCAAGATGCTGAAGAGCCCGGCCCATCTTCGCGAGTATCTTGATCATCCGCATACACCGACACCGGCGATGGCGTTTGGGACCGCAGTTCATACATTTGTGCTCGAACAAGAGCGCTTTGCCGACGAATTTGTGGTGGCAGAGAAGTTTGACCGTCGCACCAAGGAAGGCAAGGAGGCGGCGACACGCTTCGAAGAGGCTAATCAGGGAAAGATGCTGATTACCTCAGAGGAGATGGACACGCTCAACCAAGTTCGTTCCGCCGTGCATTCCCACCCGGGTGCAGTAAAACTGCTCAGGCAGGGGGATGCTGAACTGTCTGCATTCTGGACAGATGCGAACACAGGACTGAGTTGCAAATGTCGACCGGACTGGTTCAACGGTGAAGCTATCGTTGATCTCAAGACCTGTGTCGATGCCAGCAGTGGCGGTTTTTCACGTTCGATTGCGAACTTCGGCTACGACATCCAGGCGGCGTTCTACGTCGACGGGATCAGGGCCGTGACCGGAATGGAGCTTCCGTTCCTGTTTGTCGCCGTGGAAAAAGAGGCGCCGCATGCTGTGGCGGTCTATCGCGCCGATCCCGAAGTCATCGAGGTCGGTCGCAAGAAGTACCGGGCTGCACTTCCATTGCTGAAGTGGTGCCAGGAGTCTGGAAGCTGGCCGGCCTATCAGCCGGGCGGCGAGATCGAATTGATCTCGTTGCCGCGCTGGGCAGCCAACGCCGAAGCTTTCGAGTTGGACGCCGCCTGATCGGCGGTTCTGTGTAGTTCATTAACCCCGGCGGGGATACCAGTCCCCGCTCCGGGAGGCATGGTGTCTCCGCCATTTTTCTTTGGAGAAAACCATGTCTCAAACCTTGCGCAACATCCAAAAGTCCCGTCAGGGAAATGCGACCAACGTGGTGCCATTTCCGGCCATGCTGGAGCAGTTCAAAGGTGAAATTGCCCGTGCGCTGCCCAAGCATCTGAGCCCGGACCGCATGGTACGGATCGCACTGACTGCTTTTCGTATGAACCCGAAGCTGTCTGAAACCGATCCGCGTAGCGTTTTTGCGGCGGTCATCCAGTCCAGTCAGCTCGGACTTGAAGTCGGCCTGATGGGAGAAGCCCACCTCGTACCCTTTGGCAGCCAGTGTCAGCTGATTCCCGGCTACCAGGGCCTCATGAAGCTTGCTCGCAACAGCGGGATCGTGCAGGACATCTATGGTCACGAGGTACGTATGAACGACAAGTTCGACATCGTGCTCGGCCTGAATCGCTCGTTGATGCATGAGCCGTTGAAGAAGAGCGGCTTTCCGGCTGGAGACGAGGAGAGGGGGGCAATCGTAGGTTTCTACGCCGTTGCTGTCTTCAAGGATGGCACTCGCACCTTCCACGCCATGTCGAAGGAGCAGATCGAGCAGGTACGGGATAACTCCCGGGGCTACCAAATGGCCAAGAAGTACCGTAAGGAGAGCCCTTGGGACACGCATTTTATTCCGATGGGCCTCAAGACGGTGATTCGCCGCTTGTGCAATCTGCTGCCGAAATCGCCTGAGCTTGCCATGGCCCTTGCCATGGATGAGCTGAATGAGCGTGGCGAAACCCAGAACATAGGGATTGCCGAGGCTATCGACGGCTCTTGGGCGCCGATCATCGAAGATGAATCCGGTGACCAGAGTTCCAACGGTCAGGACCAAGGTGACAAGGACTCAGGTCGTCGTCGCGATGGTTCCGTGAAGCCGCTTGATGACATGTTGACCAGCCTCGGCAAGGCAGTATCTGTCGATGAGTTGGACGAAATGTATGTCCGGGCGGAAGGTTCCTTCGAAGGTGGTGAGCTTGAACAGTTGCTTCGTGCCTATCGTAGCCGCAAGGCCGCGTTGAGCAACGCATCTTCCTCGGCGAATGACATTTTCGGGGAGGAAGGGAAATGAGCGTACTGGGGCCTACCGAGTTCGGTGCGGTTCTGATTTGTGCTCGTGCCGTCCATGTGCTTGAAGGTGTCCGCGAGTTGTCCATGACCAAGGACGATGATGGGGCAGTGACTCTGGCGCGAAGCAAGCTCCTGAGTGTCATTGAAAGCAATGGCTACCGGCTCGAAGTTGAGCCGTTCCGGCTTCTTAAGACCGACGAGAAATCGGTCTGAGAAGCGTGCCGATGTCCTCATTCTGTACCGAGGACACCGGCGCTCAATATCGGAGACGGCCATGCGCATGGAAGACGAGCAAACGCTCCGACCTCAGGCGCCAGTCATTGCAGGTGGTGTAGCGGATATAAGCGGAGATATCGAGTGGACTGAGGATGACATCATCAGGCTGCACGGGCATCTGCTGGAAAAGTCGCTACATGACTTGTTTGATTTGAGGGTATCCGCTGCAACACGGGCAGATATTCTCGAATGGATGCTGTCGCCGAAGGATCGGTCGAACGCATTTTCTTATCTGGCGTGCTGTCGTCTATTTGGCATCAATCCCGAGGAAATTCGGGAACGGGTGCTGGAACGATATCGGCAACGCCACACACACTAACCCACCGGCGGGACAGTCAATATCCCGCAAGGGGATGCGGCTGCCCGCCTTTTCAATTGGAGGCACAAATGCAGCTGCAAGCATCAATCAAGGTCGGGAGTATTTTCCCCGGCCGCAACCCACGCGGTTACTTCGATCCATCCGAGATGGCGGAGCTTGAGGAGTCAGTGAAATCCAAAGGCGTACTTCAGGCGATCCTGGTTCGTCCGCGTGAGACGGGACGGTACGAGATCGTTGCTGGTGAACGCCGTTGGCGTGCGGCGAAGAAAGTGTTCGGGGATGAGTATGAGATCCCGGCCCTTGTTCGCGATCTGGATGATGGCGAGGCAGATGAGGCCGCGCTGATCGAAAATGTCCAGCGAGCCAACATGAGCCCGACCGAAGAAGCTGAAGCTGCGGCCAAGATTCTCGGCCGTTGCCAGGGTGATCGGGACGAAACAGCACGTCGTCTAGGTTGGTCACGGTCGACACTCGACAAACGACTTGCACTGATGAACTGTTCCGAAAAGGTCCGCAGGGCCTTGTCCGAGCGGCGAATTCAGTTGGGCCACGCCGAACTCCTGGCCGCAGTGACGCGAGACAAGCAGGATGCGGTTCTGGAGAGGCTTCTCTCCCAGGCCACGCTGTCAACGGTTGTCCAGTTTCGCGGGCAGCTTGAGCAAATCTCGCGGTCGTTGGGAAGCGCCATTTTCGACAGGGGTGAGTGCGCTGGATGCCAGCATAATTCTGGCAATCAGCAGGCGCTCTTCGGTGAAGCGATTGCATCTGGACACTGCACCCACGGGTCATGTTTCGATGCGAAGACCGAAGCTTCACTTGACGCCCAAAAGGCATCTCTAAGCGACGAATATCCGACCACTCGGATTGTTCGTCCGGGAGAGAACTTTACGCTTCTGCGGCTCGTGGCAGAGGGCGACACTGGAGTCGGTGAAGAGCAGGCGAAAGCCTGTCGAGCCTGCAAGAACTTCGGCGCCGCAATTTCTGCAGTGCCGGGCAAACTGGGGAATGTTTATCCCGATCTGTGTTTCGATGCGACATGCAATGCCAAAAAGGTGGCTGCGCGCATCAAGGCAGAAAAGGAGAAGAACGCCCCTGCGGCAAGTTCGAGCAAGGATGGATCCGGCAAGACGGTTTCGACATCAAAGTCGGCGGTCAAGTCGGATGCCAAAGCTGAGGCCAAGGTCCAGGATTCGCAAAGGGTCAAGGATTATCGGCTAGAGGTGTGGCGCAAAGCGCTGCGGCGGGAGTTGATGACGAACCGCGAGAGCAATCTCACGGTGCTCATTGCGCTTTCGCTGTCAGGCAATGCCCGGCATATCAGCGATACCAAGCTGACCAAGGCCTTGAGCGCGCTCGTGAAGCAGGACTATGCGAGCTTCACGTTCAAGACCGATGAGGCGGCAAAGGTCATCGCGCAGTCGGATGACGCGGTCCGGGAAAAGATGTTCCTGGGGCTGGCGGCATCGGCGGCCGATGGCATAGAGGAGAAAACCCTGGTTCAACTCCTCAAATACCTCGATATCGATCTGGCGCGGCACTGGAAGCTCTGCGAGGACTTCCTGAAGCTGCTCACCAAGAGCGAGATTGAGGCGATGTGCGACGAAATCGGACTGAAAGCCACCATGGGCGGAGCATTTGCCAAGGCCATGAGCGGCAAGAAGGACGAGATCGTCAAGTCGCTGCTGAACGTGGCGTCCTTCCCCTACGAGGGCAAGGTGCCGCGCTCCATGCGCTTCAACGTCGAATAAACCTGTTTCATTCAACCCAACGCGGGGACCACGATCCCCGCAAGGGTCGTGGTGTGCCTGCATTTTCTATTGGAGGTACCACCATGTTTTTTCAGGAACTTAAGGATGCTCTGAACAACCCCTTCTGCCGCGCAGCAGTAAGCGGCTCTGCTTCAAATTTCAAAACTGCAGCGTGAACGCTCAAGAAATGCAATTTTCCACGCTGCTTTTGGCGTTCTTTACATGGTTTAGCCCATTTTGTCGATCTCCAGGCGCACTCATCCCGGTAACACCCTCAGTTTGTGCCGCGCCATCCACAGATTGGACAGCGCAAACAGCGTAATGAGCTGTGCCGTATTCTTCTTCAATCCCTTGTAGCGCACCTTGGTAAAACCGAACTGGCGCTTGATCACCCGGAACGGGTGCTCTACCTTGGCGCGGATACCCGCCTTGAGCTTCTCCATCTGGTCGATCAATGCGTCGCTGGGTTTGTCTTTGTTCAGCGCTCGACGCTTGCCTGGACGCATGGCGATGTGCCAGTTGATACTCGCTTTGGCGTCCGGGCGTTTGGCGGCACCCTGGTAACCGGCATCGCCATACACTTCTGCTTCCTCGCCGTGCAACAGCCCGTTGGCTTCGATCACGTCGTGCACATGACCAGCCGTGCCGCGCACGGTATGCACCAGTCCGGAATCGGCATCCGCTCCAATGTGGGCTTTCATGCCGAAGTACCATTGATTGCCTTTCTTGCTGGAATGCATCTCGGGGTCGCGGGTCTTGTCTTTGTTCTTGGTCGAGGTGGGCGCCGGGATCAGGGTGGCATCAACGACGCTGCCGACTTTGAGCAGCAAGCCTTGCTGGATCAGCAGTTGATTGACGGTGGTCAGAATCTGTTCGGCCAGCTGGTGTTGCTCGAGCCGATGACGAAAGCGCAGGATGGTGCTCTCGTCCGGCAGGCGGGCATAGTCTTCGAGTTGGGCAAATTCGCGGTACAGCGGGACGTCGAAGAAGGCTTCTTCCATGCCCGGATCGGACAGGCTGAACCATTGCTGCATGAAGTGGATGCGCAGCATGGTTTCGAGCGGGAACGGCGGACGCCCGTTGCTGCCTTGGGGGTAGTGCGGGGCAATCAGCTTGACCAGCGCTGCCCACGGAACGACGTGTTCCATCTGTTCGAGAAATTCACGCTTGCGCGTGCGCTTGAGACTGAGGTCAAGGTTCAGGGTGGTTTGTTTCATGCGCTCAATATTGACACAATGAACCCAGGTGCGGGGCGCGGAAGTGGGGGTTTTGCAGAGTTTCCTTAAATCGTTGTTGAATGGCTGCGCGGCGCTGGCGGTCACGTTGTCGTCCGGTCGGGAAGGGGCTATCACCGTCACGGTGAGGCCAACGCCCAAGGATGCCAAGGATGCCGAAGCGCTGGCAATCCCATTGGTACTGACTGGGACGGCAGAGGAGTTGGATGCGCAGTTTGTCGGTTTGCTCCAAAGCTATGCCGAAGAGCACCAATCCTTGGCGGAGCAACTGGAAGCGACCCGAAACATTCTTGAAGCGGCGAAGAAAGATGCCAGCAAGAAGGCGGAAGGCGCGATCAGGAAAAGCGCTCCTGCCAAGATGACGCCGGCGGCCGACGACGATGATGACGAGACCGAGACACCCGAAGTAGTGGGCGGACAGGTCGAAGACAACCTTTTCGCATGAGGAGGCGGTCATGACCATTACCGTTCAGAAGCTGCTTCGTTCGTTTGCCTACAACGGCATCACCTTGCCCGACCCGGGAAGTGAGTTGTCTCCGGAGCAGGTTCGGGATGTCTATTCAGCCACCTACCCCGAGATCACGACGGCCTCCATCGAGGGGCCGGAGCAGATGGGGGGACGCCTCATCTATACCTTCCGGCGAGCAGTCGGAACCAAGGGTGCGGTGCGTGCCGATTCGCCACGATCCTCCGGGATGGTGGTGCGGCGGCGGGATGACGGGCTGACCTATGTTGAACCACGGTCGGTGGGTATCTCGACGGTCGATCATCTGAACATCGCCTTGCGGCGATTCATTGGGTGGTTCGATCGCTGGCTTCCGCCAGTGATTCGGCGGGGTTAGGCCATGGTGTCGCTCAAGGAACGGCTGCAAGCCGCTGCCGATGGCGACTTCTCGCACTTTGAAGCGGGGATCCCGACCGGGATTCCTGCCTTCGATCACGAGGAGATGAAACGATGCGTACAAGCCTTGCAACGCTTGGTGCAGCGGTCCCAAGGGCCCGTAGCACACGGCGAACGCTGTCAGGTGCTCGCTTCCGTACAACCCCTGATCCTTTGAGTCTACCGAGGTTTGCCGCCGGTCTCACGGTCAGTCTCGATCCCTGCCTGGATGTTCGTCGATGGTCTTCGCTGGCCCTGCGCTGGCTGGAAACCGGGGAACTACAGGAAGAGGCATCCGGACTGCCGCCATTGCTGGTGCAACAGGCCTTACATGGCTGGATCAACCGCCAAGTGGGGCAACTACAGCACTTTGCTTTCGAAGTATTGGTGGCGACCAGCTCGGCGGCACTCAGCTACGGGGCACTCTTTCCGGATGCATCGGAAGCGGATGACCAGTGGTATTGGGCAATTCAGTCCGAGCAGGTCGAGTGGTTATCCATGAAGGATCGCCTGACCCGGATCGAGGCGGCATGCCCTGGCTTGGGCGAGACGGCCCTGTATTGGCTGCATCGCGCTTCCGGTCGAACCCTCTATGTTCTGACTCCCGAGTCAGCTCGCCATTTATGCGAGTACATCCACTGGCAAGGCAGTAGCGATCAGGCGGATTGGCTGGAGGAAATGACGGCACTGGGTATGACCGCCGAGGATATGGCGGAATCGATTTCTCCAGACTGGTATGACGGGCATTTCCCCGCATGGGTCATCGACCCTAGGCCGGTTCTGGATGAGGTCGCCTTGTCGGGACTGACCCATGCCAGCGTGGAGGTGGCTTCACTCGCATCGACGCTGCTCGACATCGAGCGGCTGGTGGCGGATGGAGGACAACTGCCGGGGCTGGAAGGGCTCGATGTCGAGTGCGTCTATTTCGGGGCCTACCTGAAGTGGGATGCCGAAGACCCGGTGGATCGTGTGTTCGACGACTTTATCGAATACGCGAACTGCGCCAGCGATGGCTACACCGATCTCTATGGAGCACAGGCTGTACCGCTCGATCCTGAGAAGTTCTGCGTCTGGCTGCAAAAGACCGGGCTGGGTTTGCAGATGTTGTCGTCACTGGATCGGTTGATCACACAGATCGCCGAACCACTGTGAGTTTAATAACCCTGCGGGGGTGCTGTCGCGCCCGCAGGGGCAAGGCACGCCTCCGCATTTTTCTAAGGAGGTCGCCATGGCGATCAATGTCAGTACGTTTTCAAGTAATCAGTCTTACCGGCTGACCAACGCCGTTCTGGTCTATCAGGACGCCAGCCGAAAGCCGGTATTTGTCTCGGTGCATGACGTCGAGACCGATAGCGAAGATCGACCGATCATTCAGGCAGGTGTTCCGGCCAGTAAATCCGGACTGCTTTCCCTGATGCGGATTCTCGATCCCGAGACGATGCTGCGCCCGGCACTCAAGCCAGCGCATGTGCTCGCGGAAGGATCGGGATTCTTCGTCTGGTTCAGCAAACCCCAAGCTCGGCAGGTCTGGTTCGACTGCAAGGAGCTAGGGGCTCGCACCGGCCGTGTGCCTTGTCCGGGGCTGGTCTTTGTGGTCACCACCAAGGCATGGAAGGTGTTTGCGTACAAGGGACGGCAACGTCCCGATGCCGATACACCGCTGTTCGTCGCACCATTCTTCAACGTCTGGAGTACGGGAAATATCTGCGTAGGTAGTGCCCGGTTGCCGAAAGGGAATCAGGTACATCAAAGCGAAGCCTGGGAGGAAGCCTTCTTCCGCTCGTACTTCACGCATCCGAACATCCATACGCCCAAGGGGCTAACCCGTTATCGGGCTGGCCCGTTTGCCTTGTGGCGGGATCTGCTGAACGGTCGATTAGCGCGCTTTCCAACACGCTCACTCGTTTTTACGGGATGGACGTTACGGGAGGCCTTCGAGGCGGCCGTACTGGAAGCGGAGGCATAAATGGATGCGAGAGATATCGCCTTGCAACAGTCGGCGCCGGTCGTTACGGTGCCTCGCTATGGTGGATTCACACCCCTGACCGACAATGGCCACCGCTTTCTTGTGACCGGCGACGGCCTGTGGCTGGAAGCGCGGCGCCCCTGGCTGTATCTGCGGGTTCCACTGGCTCATCAGAAGAGCGTTCCCATGCCCTATGGCTGTATTGGGCGGGAGCTATCGCTGACCTTCGGCAAGATTCCACGGAATCTGGTCGTCGACTTCTTTCGGTATGCCGTCGATCGGTGTCCGCAGGAATGCGTCGGCTGGATCGTGTGGAATGCGACCACGGGCAAGATGCGGCTGGTATTCCCGGGGGAAGTGTCCTCGGGATGCAGCCACGTGCGCTACACGCGACCGGCGCTCAATGAAGACGAGCATCTGGTGGTGGATCTGCACTCTCATGGACAGCTATCGGCGTTCTTCTCGACCGAGGACGATCGTGACGACCGGGGCGAATTCAAGATAGCAGGAGTCGTTGGTAATTGTGATCGCAGTCAGTGTTCGACGGCATTTCGTCTCTGCGCCAACGGGCTCTTTTTGCCCTTGGCGTTTGATTCGACCGGCATGAATGGACAGATAGGAGGACGCGATGGCTATCCATCATCTTTCTGCTGAACTTCTTACACGGGAGGTTCGTGTATCGGTCATCGGCGCCGGCGGAACTGGATCTCAGATGCTGATGGGACTGGCCCAACTGCATACTGCCATGATCGCTTTGGGGCATCCCGGCGGACTGGACGTGACCGTGATCGATAGCGACCAGGTGTCGGAAGCCAATGTCGGGCGGCAGATGTTTTATCCGTCCGATGTCGGGTTGCCGAAAGCCACGGTGCTCGTCAATCGCATCAACATGGCGATGGGCACGGGGTGGCGGGCGGAAACCCGGCGCTTGACGGCCAGCGAGAGTTTGCGCACTGATCTTGCGATCGGCTGCGTGGACAATCGCCAGGCCAGAAAAGCGATTCTGGATTCGGTGGCGCGTGGCGGAGGCGGGTATTGGCTCGACCTGGGCAACCGTTTGCATGATGGTCAGGTCGTTCTCGGTCAAGTACCGGCACGCTGGGCCAAGCCCAACGTGGATCGGCTTCCTCATGCCGTGGATCTTCTCCCGGAGATTGCGGACGAAACGCAGGAAGCCGACGACGATACGCCCTCATGCTCGCTTGCCGATGCGCTGGAAAAACAGTCGCTGTTCGTGAATCGCGGCGTATCGCTGTACGCCTTAAATCTGCTGTGGGAGTTGTTTCGCTATGGGCAGGTTTCCTATCACGGAGTATTCGTGAATCTCAAAAATGCTCGGACGACACCGCTTCCCGTCGATCCTGAGGCATGGGCCCGGTTTGGCTTTCCGAAACGCAAGCGCGGTGGTAAGCGCGGCAGCAAGCGTGGATGAAAGCAGGGCTTTTCCCCGGCGGTAACGCCGGGTTTTCCAGAATGGGTTCCTTGCTATGTGATGCGAGCCCATTGCGGAAAGCGAATTCCGGTGCTGCCCTTAGGGGCGCGCTAGAAAGGCGGTAGCTGGCCGCTCGAAACAAACAGCAATTTATATAACCCCGCGGGGGCGTCAGCCTCCAGCGTGGAGATTTGGCGTCTTCCGTATTTTGTATGGAGGCGTCATGACTCAACTTTTCAGGAGTACCGTCTATCGGTACTTCATTAACCTGGACGAACGCGGCGAGTTCTATGCCGATGTTCGCAATGTCCGCGACCGTTCCATTTTCGAGATCAAGGGATTCGAGATTTTCGAGGATGGATGGATGCGGCACAAGCATGATCTGGATGGCCTGAAGCGTTACCTGGTCCATCTTGGACTGATGAAGGGCAACCAGGAACTCTCGATGGGGGATGCGTGATGATGTTCGATCGCTATCCCCGATACGAAGGATTTAGAGATACGCCCAGAAAGCGTTCGGCAGTGCTGCGAAAGCAACGTTCCGAGCGGGAATCATTGCCCCTGTTTGCCGACCAGGTCGCAGCCCTGCAACCGTCGGTGGACGAGGTCATGGCCAAGCGATCCTCGCTGGCTGATACCGTCGAAATGGAGCGCCGGAAGTTCGTCGCGAAATGGTGGCGTGTTGCGCGGGCAAGTTTTTACGGACTTCCCTCAGATCAGAAGGCAAAGGTTATCACCCGGTGGCGACGCTGGTGGGGACCGCGTAATTCAAGTTGCCTGCTGTACCTGTGCGCCCAAGCCAAGGCGGAACAGTTGTAACACTTCTCGGCCAACTGGCCATAACCCTAGCGGGGACATCTCCCGCAAGGGCAAAGGTGTCTCTGCCATTTCAAGGAGAAACACCATGGGAGTAGGTAACTGGCTTCCGAGTATGGAGCACCGCCTGTTTTACGTCGATCTTGATTCTTGGCTGGATGAAAAGGAGTTTTCCAATCTCGTCCAGTCCGGGGAAGTCGATGCCGATGTCAGCTACGAAGCATATCTCCAGGAGTCCTACGATTCAGAACTGGAGATGGTGATCAGTGCGCTGGAAGCAACGGCAAGAATGTTCCAGCAACACGGCCTTTCGTTCGAATCGTTTCGGTATGGGGATCGCGCGTCGATGAACCTGCGGGAACGAACTGAATGGATGCACCCATTGCTGGAATGCGGCTTGGTTCGCGTGGCCGTCAAGGAGGTTGAAATCTCCAAGCTGGCCGTTGTGACCTATCCGGTTCAACAGGTCGATGAGGATTGCGATCTCGCCAACCTTAGTCGCGCCGAGTTTGTATCCGGTTACGGCCTGACGCCCGAGCGCTGCATTACTGCGTCGTCAATGCAGCTGGACGCATTGGACGAGCTGCTGATTTCTTTCATCGAGGAAGAAATCAACGCGGTCGGCGCAAAAACCGTTACGCGTCGCAGTTGTGCGTGGACAAGCCGTTTGGTCTTGGAATCGAAGCCATTGGCTGGCGTCGTGTCGAAATTCCGAAAGGCGTATCGCCACGGCTTGCCCAGAAAGCAATTGCGCCACGCGGCGTGAATTGATTTTTCATCATCAGGACGCCGACGGTCTCGGATTTCACAGAGGCCCAACGCAGCACTGTAGCAAGAAGTCTGGTTGAACCCGACGAGAGTCGGCGCTTCATCGCAGAGAGCCATCTATTTAACCCTTCCGGGGACACATCCCGGAGGGGACACGTGTCTCCGGTTTTTCAGGAGATACACGTGAAACTCATGAAACTCGCAGAAGCCACGATGTGGCTACCGGGCTTCGCCCCGGATGATCCTCCCCAGCAAGTATCAGGGCTTTTCCGGACGGCGGAGATCATCGTTTTTCCATCCATCGATCCGGTACATGGCATCGCACAGATAGGCGAAGTCGACGCAGAGGAACTGCCTCAGTTGGTCGAGACGGCATGTCGCCCGGAAGTGGGGATACCAAGGAAGGTGCGGGATCTATGGCCTCAACTTGATTCGGCATTGCACTCGATGCTTCGCGGCGACGTTGCCAAGTTCGAAGCGAACCTGGCGGCAATTGCGCTGCTGTCGAGGCTGGAAGCGGAGAGCCGTCATCCTTCCGACGATGAGTGCGCCATCCTTAACCGTTACACCGGATGGGGCGGTATTCCGAAGGCATTCAATCCTGATCAGGAAGATCCGGCGTGGAAGGCGAGAGCCCAATCCATGCCAGAAATACTGGGCGAGGACTACGAAAGCGCCAAGGGTAGTGTCGTCAATGCCCACTTCACGGAAGTTTTCGTGATCGAGGCAATCTGGGAAGCAGTTCGCCGGATGGGCTTTCGGGGCGGCCGTGTTCTTGAGCCGTCTGCTGGCGTTGGTTATTTCATCGGGGCCATGCCGAAAGATCTGGCTGAAACCTCGGAACTGACCGCCATCGAAATTGACCGCGTATCGTCCCGCATCCTGTCGCGCCTCTATGGGCATCACGGCGTTCGGACACTCACGGTCGGTTTTGAAAAGGCCCGACTGCCGAAGGACTGGTTCGATCTGGTGATCTCGAATGTTCCCTTCGGGAACTATCAGGTGCCGGATGACCGGAATGTGCCGTATGCAAACTTCCTCATCCACGACTATTTCTTCGGTCGCGCTTTGGATGTGGCTCGGCCGGGTGGATTGGTGGCGTTCATCACGTCCGCCGGAACGCTCGATAAATGGGACGACCAGGCTCGACGCCACATCAGTGCTCGGGCCAGATTCGTCGGCGCGATTCGTCTGCCTTCCGGGACTTTTTCGCACATTGCCAACACAGAAGTCACGACCGATATCGTCTTCCTTCAGAAATTGGGGGAGGGTGAGAAGGCTACCGACGACTGGATCGCTGTGATGGAAGCCCCGGACGTCATGTGTGATGGTTACCGGCGTTTGTTTGTGTCGAGCTGGTATGTCCAGAATCCGGAGATGCTGATCGGTCGCATGGGGCAGAAGTCGAATGGCTTTGGGCTTGCCAACGCGGCGATTTTCGACGGCGATGTCAGGGCGGCTTTGGCAGAGCGGATTTCCCGGTTGCCCGAAGGCATCTACATGCCACGCGTGGTTGAGGCATCGTTGTCCGCGCAACGGGACATTCGTGTCTCGGCGCCGGAGTTCGTCAAGCCGGGGGCTTATTGCCTGACAGCGGATGGCCGTCTGGCTGTCTCGGAAGGGCAAGAGTTGCTGGTGATCGATGCCTCGGTGTCGGCAACGGCAGCCAAGCGGATTCGCGGTTTGATGGCGATCCGCGACGCGGCACGAAGACTTCTGCACATCCAGCACGCCACGGCGGACGATGGTCGACTCGGTGCATATCGGGTCGCCCTGAACGTCGCCTACGATGGTTTTGTGGCGAAGCACGGCTATCTTCATGCGAAGGCCAACAAACTGGCCTTCAACGGGGATCCAGATCTGCCATTGCTGCTTTCTCTGGAGAACTACGATCCGGAAGGTGGCACGGCGGAGAAGGCGGACATTTTCCATCGAAGAACGGTGGGTGTTGTCCGCAAGGTCGAGCGGTGTGCGTCAGCCGAGGAAGCGCTGATAGTGTCGCTGCACGAGCGGGGTCGAGTCGACGTTACGTTGATGGAGTCCTTGCTGGGGCAGGGGAGGGAGCAGTTTCTCCCGGACATGGCGGATCGCGGTCTGATCTTCCTCAATCCGGACTCCTCGCAATGGGAGACCTCCGATGCTTATCTCTCCGGCAATGTTCGCAGCAAGCTGGAAATGGCGGAAGCGGCCGGTGGTGAGTATGTCCGCAACGTCGAAACACTGAAGGCGGTAATTCCGCCGGATCTGGGGCCGGGTGAGATTGATGCCCGGATTGGCTCGACATGGATTCCATCCCGCGACTATGCAGCATTCCTTGATCATCTTCTGGAATGCGATGGTTGCTCGGTGGAGTTCAGTGCTGAGGCAGGTGCGTGGAATGTTGAAGTGCCATGGCAGGGTGAGCGGTCGGTGGCATCGACCCAAACCTTCGGTACCGGACGCATCACTGCTGGCGAGTTATTCGTCGTTACGCTAAACCAGATGGTTCCTACGATACGGGATCGCGATCCGGTCACTGACCGGTATTTCGTGAACACGGAGGAGACCATTGCCGCGAGGGAAAAGCAGCAGGCGCTCAAGGAGAAATTCAGGTCCTGGGTATTCGCCGATTCCGAACGGTGCGAGCGGTTGGTCAGGATGTACAACGACCAGTTCAATGCAGTCAGGCTGAGGGAGTTCGATGGTTCAAGACTCTCTTTGCCGGGGTTTTCCGAGGTGTACAACCTTCATCGGCATCAGAAGGACGCAATTTGGCGAATCGTGTCCGGTGGAGTGAATACCCTACTGGCCCACGTGGTCGGTGCGGGGAAGACCCTGACGATGATCTGCGGCGGTATGGAGTTGCGACGTCTCGGTATGGCCAGTAAGCCATGCTATGTCGTGCCCAACCACATGCTTGAGCAGTTTGCGGCGGAGTTTCTGCGGGCTTATCCGGGTGCCAACATCCTGATGGCAAGCAAGGACGACCTGGTCGGTGACAAGCGCCGGACGTTGCTGTCCCGGGTTGCAACCGGGGACTGGGATGCCGTGCTGATTACCCATGCCTCTTTCGAGAGGATCAAGATGAGCGACGAAGCTATGGAATCGTTCATCGAGGCGCGAATCCATGAAATCGAGTCCGCAATACGGGCCTCGAAATCGAATAAGCGCGGGAATCGGATCGTCAAAGAGTTGGAACGGGCCAAGAAGATCTGGCTCGCAAGGCTGGAGAAATTGTCGGCCAAGTCGAAAAAGGACGACATGCTCACGTTTGAGGAATTGGGCATCGACTATCTTTTTATCGACGAGGCGCATTACTTCAAAAACCTGTACCGCTTCACCAAAATGACGCGGGTTGCAGGTCTGCCGAACTCCAACTCGGAGCGAGCCTTCGAT
>JBAQUE010000314.1:0-14875 GCA_049297315.1 Rugosibacter sp. | reverse complement strand
GGCTTCCTTGACTTCGGTGTCCGGCAGGCCGACCAGCGTGAAGGAGGGCAGACCACCGGCCAGATGCACTTCAACCGTGACTTCCGGCGCCGCCAGCCCCGCCAGCGCCCGCGAACGGAGGACGGCCAGCGACATGGGCGCTTATTTCTGCTGTCCGTTGTTCAGGCCGGAGCGCGCGGCTTCCATCCCGGCGACGCGGGCTTCGAGTGCGGTGAGTTTTTCGCGCGTGCGGCTGAGCACTTCGCGTTGAACGTCAAATTCTTCACGGGTGACCAGGTCCAGCTTGGCAAACAGGCTGGCCAGCAGGGCGCGCAGGTTTTTTTCGACATCGCCCGCCGGGCTGGCGGCCAGCAAGGCGCTGACGCGGGCGGACATTTCATCGAGTAGTTTTGGATTGAGCATGACAGTTTCTTCCAGAATTGTGAAATGAGTCTAGCAGGGTTTGCCGTTGCCGGATAAGGCATGGCAACGAAAGGATTAAGGACACAATCAGGGAGCTAAGGACAGGGAGCTAAGGAGGTTGCAGCGATGAAGGGTTTGCATGCACTGTGGCGGTGCATATAAGTTGTGTTGTGCACCTGTTACGGTGCGCTGTATTTATCTATAGTCTTTTTACCTATTGATAATTAAAGATTTTTTATTTATGGCACAGTCTTCGCTTAGATGAGAATGCTTTTTTAACCCTCAGGAGAATTGATAATGCAAAAATCCTTAATTGCTGTCGCGCTTGCTGGCGTTTTTTCGCTCCCAACGCTGGTTATGGCCGAAGAAGCTACTGCCCCCGCTTCACCATGGACTGTCACCACGAACATTTACGGGGTGAGTGACTACTACTTCCGCGGTATCACGCAGACATGGCACAAGCCTGCAATTCAAGGTGGTGCTGATGTTGCACACAGTAGTGGCTTTTATGCTGGCGTGTGGGGTTCCAATGTGAGCAGCAATCAATATCCGGGTGGCTCAAGCCTGGAGTTTGATTACTACGGTGGTTACAACGGCAAGATTAGTGATGACTGGGGCTGGACTGCTGGCGGTCACGGCTATTACTATCCAGGCGCTAGCTTTGACAAAGCGGCTGCTGGTGGTCCTGACGAGAAATTCAACTCGTTTGAAGCGAACCTTGGTTTGTCCTACAAGTTCATGAGCGTCAAATATTCCTATTTTCTTACCGACTGGTTCGGGTATAACAAGAACACCGGGTTTGATGATGACACAAAGGGCACCGGTTATCTTGAATTCAACCTTGCGTATGAATTTATGCCGACGTACACCGTTAACTTCCATGCTGCGCACACTGATGTGAGCGCTAAAACTCTCAGCGGCTTGGATCCAAGTTATGACGATTACCTGATTGGCGTAACCAAAACCTTTACGGGTGGATGGGTCAGTTCGCTGGCTTATGTCAAATCCAACTATAAGGATAAGGATTTCTACCAGCCGACATTCTCGTTTGCGAACAGCGACACGTTGAACAATCCCGGTAGCGGTCGCGTCATCCTCTCTGTTGGCCGTGTATTCTAAAAGTTTATTAAGGAGTCCTACTGGTACTTTGGCGCCAGTAGGTAGTATTTACTTCACATTCAAGAGGACACAGTCATGAAACTGGTTACCGCCATCATCAAGCCATTCAAGCTTGACGAAGTGCGTGAAGCCCTTGCCGCCGTTGGTGTGCAGGGGATCACCGTCACTGAGGTCAAGGGCTTTGGCCGGCAGAAGGGTCATACCGAGCTTTATCGCGGCGCCGAGTATGTCGTTGATTTTCTCCCCAAGGTCAAGGTTGAAGCGGCCGTCGGCGACAAGATCGTCGATCAGGTTGTTGAAGCCCTGGAAAAATCGGCCAGCACTGGAAAAATTGGTGACGGCAAGATTTTCGTCTTCGATATCGAACAAGTCATCCGCATCCGCACCGGCGAAACCGGTGAGGAAGCGCTTTAAGGGGAACCCAGTCATGAAAAAACTGTTTGCAATCGTGCTGGCGGTTATCGCCATCGGCGCCGGTAGTTCAGTCTGGGCGGAAGATGCGCCTGCTACTGCTCCGGCTGTCGCTGCGCCTTCGACTGAAACACCCGCAGCACCGGCTGCCGCCCCTGCGCCTGTTGTGGCAGAAGCTGCTCCGGCCGCTGCTGCGCCTGCACCGACGCCCAATAAGGGCGACACGGCCTGGATGATGATGTCGACAGCGCTTGTGTTGCTTATGGCAGTGCCTGCGCTGGCATTGTTCTACGGTGGCTTGGTGCGCACCAAGAACATGCTCTCGGTGCTGATGCAAGTCTTCGTGGTGTTCTCGCTGATTACTGTGCTGTGGTGCGTGTATGGCTACAGCCTGGCATTCACTGAGGGTAGCGGTGCTACGAGTCCGTTCTTCGGCGGCTTCGACCGGTTATTCCTCAAAGGTGTATTTGATGCGGCTACCGGCACGTTTGCGCTGGGGGCAACCTTCAGCAAAGCCACGCCGATGTATGAGATTGTATTCGTTGCCTTCCAGGCCACGTTTGCGGCCATCACGGTTTGCCTGATCTTCGGTTCGCTGGTTGAGCGCGTCAAGTTTTCGGCCATCCTGATTTTTTCGGTGATCTGGTTCACCATCAGCTACATCCCGGTCGCCCACATGGTTTGGTTCTGGGCGGGGCCGGATGCCTACACGGCGGCTGACCTGGTCGACGCGACCAACGCCAAGGCCGGTTTGCTCTGGCAGTGGGGCGCGCTGGACTTCGCCGGTGGTACGGTGGTGCATATCAACGCCGGCGTCGCGGGTCTGGTTGGCGCCTACCTGCTCGGCAAACGTATCGGCTTTGGCAAGGAAGCCATGTCGCCGCACAGCCTGACCATGACCATGATCGGCGCCTCGCTGCTGTGGTTTGGCTGGTTCGGCTTCAATGCGGGTTCCGCCCTGGAAGCCAACGGCTCCGCCGCGCTGGCCTTCATGAATACTTACCTGGCCACGGCTTGCGCAGTGCTCACCTGGATGTTTACCGAATGGCTGGTCAAAGGCAAGCCTTCCATGCTGGGTGCAGCTTCCGGTGCAGTCGCCGGTTTGGTGGCGATTACACCGGCAGCGGGCAACGTCGGCATCCAAGGCGCTTTCGCCATCGGCCTGCTGGTTGGCCCGCTGTGCTTCTGGGGTGTGACCGGCCTGAAGAAAATGCTGCGTGCGGATGATGCGCTGGATGTGTTCGGCGTGCATGCGCTCGGTGGCATCTTTGGTGCGCTGATGACCGGTGTCTTCAATGCCCCCAGCCTGGGTGGCCCGGGTTTCTACAACAACTGGTTCGAAATGAAACCTGGCTATGGCGCCATTCTTGACCAGGTCATCATCCAGGCCAAGGCTGTCGGTGTCACGGTAGTCTGGACAGCGGTTGCCGCGCTGATCGCCTACAAGATTGCGGATGTCATCGTCGGGTTGCGCGTATCCGAAGATGAAGAACGCGAAGGCTTGGATATCTCCTCGCACGGCGAGGCGGCATACCACGATTAAGCTTGGCCGTACCCCGTGTGTTTCCTATGGGAGAACGCGGGCAGTACTGGAAAAGGCACCCTAGGGTGCCTTTTCTTTTTTTCAGGGCACCAAAAAATACTGAGGAGCCATTTCTTACCGACGCATGCAGTTCATTGATGCATCGGGGTACTTCTTGATCTGCGATCAACAATATTTCTCAGTAGCCGTGGGCACCCGGAACCCAGCTAGTGCCAGCCAGCGGTAGTCGTGCCATGGCGGCTGCTTCGACGGTTAGCGCTACCATATCCTCGCGTTCAAGGTGATGGACGTTCTGCTTGCCGCAGGCCCGTGCGATGGTGGTAAGTTCCATATTGAGGGTCTTGAGGTAATTGCGCAAACGTTTGGCACCGACTTCAGGCTGCAGGCGCTGCTCCAGAAGCACATCTTGCGTTGTGATGCCCACTGGGCACTGACCGGTATGGCAATGGTGGCAATAGCCGGCAGCAGTCCCCAGTGCGGAATAGCCTTCTGCGGCGGGTAAGTGTACGCCGTCCTGGATGTACGAATGGCTATTGCAACCAAGCGCTATCAGCACACCCTGGCCGATCGCGACGGCATCTGCACCCATGGCAAGGGCTTTTGCGACATCCGGGCCAGAGCGTATGCCACCGGATACGATCAGTTGGACCTTGCCCCTCATGTCCAGTTCTTCGAGTGCCTCTACGGCTTGACGAACCGCTGCCAGCGTCGGGATGCCAACATGCTCGATAAAGCAAGTTTGTGTCGCAGCGGTACCGCCTTGCATGCCGTCGACAACCACCACGTCAGCCCCGGCGTGCACGGCCAGCTTGACATCGTTGGAGGTGCGCGTTGCACCCACTTTGACATAAATGGGTTTTTCCCAATCCGTCAGTTCGCGTAATTCATGGATCTTGATCGCCAGGTCGTCAGGCCCGGTCCAATCGGGGTGGCGGCAGGCCGAACGCTGGTCAATACCTTCCGGCAAGGTGCGCATCCTGGCGACGCGCGGGGATACTTTCTGCCCGAGGAGCATGCCGCCGCCACCTGGCTTAGCGCCCTGGCCGATGACTACCTCGATGGCATCCGCCCTGCGCGCGTCATCCGGGTTGAAGCCATAGCGTGATGGCAGACATTGATAGACGAGGATCTTTGAAGATCGGCGTTCTTCCTCGGTCATGCCGCCATCCCCGGTAGTCGTTGAAGTGCCCATCTCGGTAGCGGCACGTCCGAGAGCTTCCTTCACATTGGCCGACAAGGAGCCAAAACTCATGCCGGCAATCGTGATGGGTATCTCCAGTTCAATCGGTTTTTTTGCGAAGCGGGTACCGAGGATCGTCTTGGTGGCGCATTTTTCCCGATATCCTTCCAGCGCATACCTGGAAAGCGAGGCACCCAGAAATACCAGGTCGTCAAAATTGGCGACCTTACGCTTGGCACCCATGCCGCGAATCTCATACAGCCCGTGGGCGGCCGCATTCCGGATGTAATCCAGGGTTTTGCTGTCGTAACCGGCTGATTCCTCTTGAGCGATCCGCTTGAAGTCTATGGACTTGGTTTCCATGGGTGTACTCCTTAATATTCCTGATTGGCGTCCACATTCCAGTGATACAGCTCACGCATGGATGCGATACGCTTGAATTCGTGAGGATCATGCGACATTCCAGATTGGGCGAGAAGATCGGCAACCGTGTCCAGGTCGGCTTTACTCATTGGCTCGATCCGGGTGTCCGCGCCCAAGGACTTGATGTTGCCGCGCACGTATAAAACTGCTTCATACAACGAGTCCCCGAGCGCATCACCTGCATCGCCGCAGATCACCATGTGGCCCGCTTGCGCCATGAAAGCGGAAAAGCTGCCCACAGAGCCGCCGACCACAATGTTGCCGCCCTTCAGCGAAATTCCGCAACGCAAACCGGCATCTCCATCGATGACCAGCAAGCCGCCATGGGCAGAGGCACCAGCAGCATTGGAGGCAAATCCTTTGACGTGAATCTTGCCGCTCATCATGTTCTCGCCCACCCCTGTTCCTGCACTACCATCAATGGTGATGGTAGCTGTTTTGTTCATGCCACCGGCATAGTAGCCGGCATGGCCATGAACCTCGACCTCGATCGGGCAATCCAGGCCGACGGCGATATTGTGCGCGCCATCAGAATTGAGAACGGTAAGCCTGCTGGCTTTGCAATTCCTAGCATCGTGGTGGAGAAATTGGTTGAGCTCACGCACTGAGCGCGTGGCCAAGTCGAAACTCATATTTTCCATACGTACATTTCCTCCGGGGCAGGTTCGAAAACATGCGCATGCTTGATATCCGGCAAGTGCGCCAATGAACGAAATTCGGAGGCAATCGCTACATAGTCATCGGTTTCAGCCACGACGGCAGGCTTGCAGGCGAAAGGGTCACGGATCAAGGCCAGCTTGTCAGGGGTGCCCATCAGGAATGTGTAAAAGCCGTCAAGTTCCTCGAACCCCTTTTGCAGCGCAGCTTCTAGTTCGTCACCTTCGCGCAGCCGCCACTCCAGGAAACGGCATGCAGCCTCGGTGTCATTGTCGGTTTCAAAATGGATTCCACGCGGTTCCAACATGCGCCGGATGCCATTCGGGTTGGAGAGTGAACCGTTATGCACGAGACAAAAGTCTTCGCCGGCAGTGAAGGGATGCGCGCGGTCTGGCGTCACTGCCGATTCAGTCGCCATGCGCGTGTGCCCGACCAAATGGCTCCCCTTGAGTTCGCTGAAGTTGTAGCGCTCGGCGACTTCGGCTGGCGTCCCAATATCTTTATACAGGTTGATGCTGCGTCCGGTAGATAATAGATGCAATTTCGGATGCTTTTCCTTGATCCAGTGCTTGATGACACTAGGCTTCAGTGATGTAGTCAAGATGGCATGATTACCTTGGGCATCGACCTCAACGACTGTTTCCAGGTGAAGCTTCAAGTCATGCGTCAGCCCCTGCCAATTGAATTCCGCGCCTGCAGAAGTCAGCCCGGAATAGAGGTTTATCTTGCGTTGGCCAGCCGGCAACGGGTTGGTAAACACCGCAAGGCCTGCCGAATCAGGGCCACGTTCGGTCATGCCGATCAGCATCGGTACCATCAGTTCGCCAAGGCTTTCGCGCAAGGCAGTTTTTTTAGCGAGCAAGCCAACAATGCCACACATGATTTTCTCCTGTTACGTCCTCAAGCTGCGCATGGGGTGCAGCATCTTCAAAAAAACTCCAGATAGCTTTTCAGTTCCCAATCGGACACATGGCGCATGTACTCAACCCACTCCATGTGTTTCAGCTTGAGAAATTCGTCGGCCACCGGACCTAGTGCATCACGTAGTACCGTATCCTTCTCAAGTGCGCATAAAGCCGCATGCAGGCTCTGCGGCAGGATTTCAATTCCCGCTTCCTTCAACTCCTGAGGCATGAGTTCGTAAAGGTTGATGTTATGGGGTTTGCCTGGATCAAGCCCGTTTTCGATGCCATCAAGCCCGGCCGCAATCACCACTGCAGTGGCGAGGTAGGGGTTGCATGAGCCGTCAGGCAAGCGCAGTTCAAGGCGCCCGCCGGGAATGCGTACCATCGAAGAACGGTTGTTGTCCCCGTAGCTGATATAAGCCGGTGCCCAGGTTGCGCCGGTCAACGAACGGCCAACCACAAGGCGCTTGTAGGAGTTCACGGTTGGCGCGCAGACGGCGGCCAAAGCGGGTGCATGTTTCAAGATGCCGGCCATGAACTGGTAGGCCATTTTCGACAATTGCAAACCTTGCGGATCGGACGCGTCCATGAACAGGTTTTGTTTGCCGTCCCCCAGTGACATGTGCATGTGCATGCCATTCCCCGGCAAGTTGGCAAATGGCTTGGGCATGAAAGAGCAGATGAGCCCCATGTCGTGCGCTATCTCAGCCGCGGCCATTTTGAAAAATACAAAGTGGTCGCAGGATGTCAGGCAGTCCGCAAAGGTGTAGTTGATTTCAAATTGCCCGTTCGCGTCTTCATGATCAACTTGATATACGTCTATGCCTACTGCTTTCATGCTGTCCGTCAGCTGTTCGAGAAAGCTGCGGGCGCGAGACAGTCCTTTGTAGTCGTAACAGGGCTTGGCCAGGGTGTCTGTGCTATCGCAAGGGATGACCTGGCCATCAGCCGTTTTTTTCAACAGGGAAAATTCGGGTTCGAGGCCGGTATAAAAAGTCAGCCCCTTGGTTTTCAGGCGCTTGAGCTGATTTTTCAGAACAACCCGCGTATCAATTTCCCAGGGTTTCTTATTCACGTGGCCGTCGCAGACGATGCGTGCATAGCCTGGTTGCCAGGGCACGAGGGAAAGCGTGTCCAGGTCGCCAACGGCCATATAGTCAGGCCCGTGCGGTTCGATCCCCATTCCCCAGATGGCAAATCCCGCAAATCCCGCCCCGGTGGTCAGGATTTCTTCAAAGTGGTCAACCGGAACGGACTTTGCCTTGGCTGCCCCGTGAATATCAACGAACTGGGCAAGGACATACTTGATGCCGTTGTCGGCCAGGAAGGATTTGGCTTCAGCTAGGTTCATGACGCATCTCCAAATTGAGGTTAATGTCGAAGGTGAAAAACTTCATGGCAATGCATCCAGCCCGATGCCGCCGCCGCCAAGCTCATTGGCGATATTGGCGAGCGTTTCCCAGAGATAGATTCCGTAGGTGCCATCGCACCAGAGTTGAAAAGTGGGAATGACGCCGGTTTTTCTGGCGAGGATGGCCACGCCAACCCCTGCCATCGAAGTCAAGACCACTTTTGACGGGCAGTGGCCCAGCACCCTGAAGTCGACATTGCAAGTTTGCAGAAAGAGTTCATTTACCCGGTGGCCACAGAGGGCGAATGACGCATCTTGGCGCAACACCGGGTAAACGCCGTTGATTCTTTTTGCGTGCATTATTTTTTCTACCAGCAGAGGATTGTCTTCGATTAAGAATTCTGTGGCACCCAGGCGGGCGATAAGCCCGCCATCGGGTAGTTTGAACCACCTGTTGGCTGATGGTGGTGTCTGCACGCCAAGGTAATACAACCAGCTCGCGGCCTCATGCCCTTTGGCACCCGTTCTCGGTTGGTGGGAGAGGTCGGCAATGCCCAGGATGCTGGCTTTATGTTCATCAGGGCTGTCAAAACTGAGTACCGGTTTTTGATCCAGCCCATTGTTATCCCATACCGGGTGAAGCGCATTGAGGGCATCGTGGATCGGGCTGAGCGGCTGCGGGCGATTCATGCGGGATCTTTCTGCTTCAGGTTTTCCGGGTCAAAAAAAGGTGTGCGGGTAACTGTCGCCTGAACTTCTCTACGGTCAGTCAAACGGATTGAAATCAGGGTGCCTGGGGCTGCCAGACCAGGGCATACAAAGGCCAGGCCGATATGACGCCCTATAGTAGAGCTCCAGCCAATGCTGGTAATTCGCCCGGCGATTTCACCTTGGTGAATAACCAGGTGGCATTCCATGGGTGCCGCGCCTAAAAATCCCTTGGCCAGTGCGAAGCCCACGAGGTGCTGTTTGCGTTCTTTTCTGGCGATGATCTTCAAGCTGCGTTGGCCAACAAAGAAGGGTTTGTCCATTTTCAATGCCCAGTCCAGGCCGGCTTCGAATGGTGTGGTCAGGCCGTCGGTATCCTGGCCGATGATGATATGTCCTTTTTCCAGACGCAGCAGGCGTTGGGCTTCCACGCCAAAAGGCCGGATTCCGTAATCGTGCCCAGCCTGCATCAGGGCATCCCAGAGCGCAACGCCATAGTTGGCGGGAACATGGATTTCGTAACCCCATTCACCCACAAAACCGACACGCATCAGGCGCGCAGGTATTCCAGCGACATGCGCTTCTCGTATCGCAAGATAAGGAAAAGCATCCGATGACAGGTTTGCCTGTGTCAGGCCGGCCAGCACGGCGCGTGACTTTGGCCCGGCGAGATTGACCGCGGCAAATGCACCCGTGAGGTTGGCGATCCCGCAATCAAGCTGCCACATCGTGTTGAGGCGGGAAAGTTCCCGGTAGATTGTGGCGGCACCTGATGTGGTCGTCGTAAAGTAAAAATGGTCCTCGGCAAGACGGCTGACGACCCCGTCATCAATGATCACGCCGGTCTCATCACACATGACGGCGTAACGGGTCATGCCTACCTTCAGATTGGTGTATTTCGAGATATAGATACGGTCAAGAAATTCCGCCGCTTGCGGTCCCATCACTTCCAGCTTGCCCAGGGTTCCCACATCGATGAGGCCGACGGCATTGCGCACTGCCACCACTTCATCGGTTATGCATTCGGAGCCGGACTTGCCTTCAACTGGGTAATACGCTGGCCGTTGCCAATCTCCAGCTGGTATCCAGCGCGCGCCAAGCGCCGCGTGCCGCGCATGCAACGGTGTCCTGCGTTCGGGTGTAAATCCGCGTCCGCTGAGCAAGCCCATCGGCACCGGATGGAAAAACGGCCGCGCCGTGGTGGTGCCAACCTGCTGCGGTTCCTTGCCAGTCAGGCGGGCCAGTATACGCAGCGCATTCATGTTGGAATGCTTGCCCTGGCTAGGCCCCATGCCGACTGTAGAGAAGCGCTTGAGCAACTCGATATTGTCGAAGCCTTCCTGGACGGCATTATGCAAGTCGATTAATTGCAGGTCTTCGTCGAAATCAACAAAGTTCTTTCCTGCTGGATGGTCAATGACAGGCCAGGGGTGTGTTGGGCATTCCGTTTCAGCACCGACCTTGATGGCTGCCGCAATCCCGAATCCCGCATGTGCCGCGGCGGCGCTGCCTGCGCGTTGTCCGTCGCGCTGGCGTGCGGATAGGGTATGTACGCCATTCACCCGGCCACAGGCAAAAACGCCCGAAGGCAATACGTCAGGCACGAATTGTTCCAGCGATTTTTCGTAGCGCATGCGGGTGCCTGCTTGATACAGCAGGTTGGCCGCCGGGGCCCAGCCGACGCTCATGACGATGCCATCACAAGCGATGGTTTCATGCCCGTCATGATCGGCTTCGCCGGATGGTGACAGTGGTGTCACCATGGCCGCTGTGACCGATTTCCCCTGCCTGCCGGGTATTGCTTCGACTATGCAATATCCTCTTAAAATCCGGATTCCCTTTTGCCCGACTTCGGTCCCGGCCTGTTCCGCACATGCAACCAGGCGCATGTCGATGATTGCCGCTACTTCAATGTTGTGGTCGGTCAGGTCAAGCGCCGCTCTGTAGCCATCTGCATTGGCCGTTAGCACGACAACCTTTTGCATGGGCTGGACTGCGTAGCGGTAGATCAGGCGTTGTGCCGCGGAGGCCAGCATGATGCCTGGTAAGTCATTGTTACGGAAAACCGCAGGTTGCTCATATGCGCCGCTGGCGACGGCCACGCTTTTCGCACGCATCTTGGTCATGACGTCAGCATTCACCAACGGGATCCAGTGGTCCGCGTAAAAACCGGCAGCATAGGTGCTTGTCATGAGCCTGATGCGCGGGTTTGCCAAAACCTTCGCCATTTGGGCGGCATGCATTGCGGCGTGATCTGCGTCTGCGCAGCGGACGTATCCGCCGCTCCCGCCAGCACGGGTATTCTCGTCCACCAACACGACATCCGCACCTTGCTCTGCGGCTGCCAAGGCGGCAGCCAATCCGGATGGCCCGGCACCGATGACCAGCACATCGCAAAAGCCATACTGTTTTGCCGACCGGATGCGGGGGCTGGAATAATCTACCCGCCCAAGGCCGGTCAGTGCCCGGAAAAGACGCTCCCACAGCGGAAATAAACGTTTCGTGTGGAAGGCCTTGTAGTAGAAACCGACGGGCAGGAAACGCGCCAAATAGCCCAGCAACTTCGCCCGGTCGGATTGGAGCCCGCCAAAAGTATTGACTGCATCCAGTTGCATGCCATCGGCGAGCGGGGCGATGTCCGCGCGTACATTCGGGCGGCTTGCCCATTGCATCATGCTGTTTGCGTCATGGTTTGCCATGGATAGCACACCGCGGGGGCGGTGGTATTTGAAGCTCCTGCCGGTCACTTTCATGCCAGATGCCCACAACGCACTGGTAATGCTGTCGCCTGGGTGCCCCTGGTAATTTTTTCCCTCAAAAGTGAAAAAGATTATTTGGGAGCGGTCGATCCACTCGCCGCGGACAGAAGGCAGCCGCATCAGGGTTTTCCCGGGAATAAATAGGTACGCAAGACGATGTCCTGCCCAGTATCCCGCTCGGCGATGAACCACGTATTGCTGGGGGTGTGGCACCACCATTCCTGTTTAATCCCTGGTGCGCCATTGCGGTTGAAAACATAGGCCGCCCATTCGTCATTTGTGCAGGTGTCGGGATCCGGCATGGGCCTGACTTCTCCCCAGCAATAAAATTCTGATACCGGGCGCGGGCCGTTGATGGGACAGGTCATGATCTTCATGGCATCACTCCGCCTTAATGGCCGACCGAGGCGGCGCCCTTTTCGCCGGTCAGTGCATAGTTCCGGAAACGGTCAAGAGAAAAGCCGGTGATCAAGGGATGGGGGCTGCCTGTCGCGATCGTGTGCGACATTGTCTTGCCGCACACAGGTGTCGCCTTGAATCCCCAGGTACCCCAGCCGGAATCAAGATAAAAACCGTCGATCGCCATTTTGCCCATGATAGGCGCGAAATCGGGCGTCATGTCCGCCATGCCGGTCCACTGGCGCATGACTTTGACATTAGACAGAAAAGGAAACATGTCCAGCATGTGCGTCGACAGTCCTTCAGCAAAATCGAGCGTCGAGCGTGTGGATTGCACTTCATACGGATCGAGCGATGCCCCCATGACCAATTCCCCACGGGATGACTGGCTGACGTAGACATGCAGGCTGCCGGAGACCAGTATCGGGTCGAGCCAGGCCTTGAGCGGCTCGCTCACCATGGCTTGCAGCGGATGGATGTAAATGGGCGTCTGGATGCCAACCATGTCGAGGATGCGCGGTGTGGAGCCCGCGACCGCGCACAGCACCGTCCCGGTGCTGATGTAGCCACGGGACGTGTTGACACCGCGGACTTTCCCGCCTGGGGCGTCAATGCCCAGCACTTCTGTCTGCTGATGGATTTCGACACCACGCATGTCCGCGCCGCGGCCGTAGCCCCAGGCCACCGCATCGTGGCGTGCCACGGAGCCCGGTGCATGGAACAGCGCGCCCAGTATGGGCGCGTGCCCGGCGCAGGAGAGGTCAAGCATCGGTGCCGCCCGTTTGATGAATTCCGGTCCGACGACTTCAGAGTCGATACCGTAATGCTTGTTGACCTCGGCCCGCCAGCGCATGGTGCGCATGGCCGCATCCGTATGCGCCAGCGTGAAGTGGCCGCGGTTGGCATAGAACAGGTTGAGGTCGAAATCCTGGGACAGGTCTTGCCACAAGCGGACTGACTCATCGTAAAACTGGACGCCTTCAGGGGTCAGGTAATTGGAACGGATAATGGTGGTGTTGCGTCCCGTGTTGCCACCGCCGATATAGGCTTTTTCAAGCACGGCGACATTGGTGATCCCGTGGTCTTTGGCTAGATAGTAGGCAGCGGCCAGGCCGTGCCCGCCGGCTCCGATGATCACCACGTCATAACCAGGCTTGAGTGACGCATGATGGGTAAACATCCGCGGTTCAGGGTGTTTTTTTGCAACGGCGAAGCGCAATAGTCTCCAGGGCATTCTGCTACTCCTTAACGGAAAACGACTGTCTTGTTGCCATGGGTGATGATCCGGTCTTCGAGGTGATAACGCAGCCCCCGCGCAAGGACAGCCTTTTCGATGTCTTTGCCATAACGGACCAGGTCATCAGGCTCATCCGAGTGGTTGATCCGGATAACATCCTGCTCGATGATGGGTCCCTGATCAAGTTCTGGCGTCACATAATGGCATGTGGCCCCGATCAGTTTTACGCCTTTCTCAAATGCCTGGTGATAGGGCTTCGCGCCGGCAAAGCTGGGTAGGAAGCTGTGATGGATATTGATGATCTGCCCCGGATAGCGGGCGCACATTCGGGGCGAGAGTATCTGCATGTAACGGGCCAGCACCAACACGTCACCTGCGGCTGCGTCAAACAGCGCCATCACATTATCAAAGGCGGGCCCTTTGTTTTCTGCTGTGACCGGCACGTGATGGAAAGGGATCCCGTGCCATTCGACAAAACCCCTGAACGTCTCGTGGTTGGATATAACGCAGGGTATCTCGACATCCAGTTCCTTGGCCTGCCAACGCGAGAGCAGGTCATACAAACAATGCCCTTGTTTTGAAACCATGAGCACGACCCGTTTTTTCCTCGCGCTATCGGAAATGTTCCACTGCATATCGAATTCCTCGGCAATGGGCGCAAAACGCTCGCGCAATTCCCCGATATCAAAAGGCAGCGAGCCAGCCAGAATTTCCTGCCGCATGAAAAAGCGTTGCGCCCAGGCATCAGCGTGGTAGTTTGCTTCTGTTATCCAGCCATCATGGGAGGCAATGAATGCGCTTACAGAAGCAACGATACCCACGCGGTCAGGACAAGAAAGTTTCAAGGTGAAACGACGGGCAGTCGACAAGGAAAATTTAAATTCATATAAGGAATTAATAGTTCCTATAGTACATAATAAATGCATATAGGTCAACTAATGTTCACTTAGAGAAATTTTCTATGAGACAATGAAGTGAAGCAGAAGGTCATTTGAGGGATTATTTGTGGCAGATTTACCTAAAAGCGAAAATCTGGAACGTTGCCTAGGGATTGCGATTCGTGAAATTCGCCTCAACCATGGCCTCACCATCGCGGATGTCGCGATGCTGGCAGGCATCAGTCGGGGCATGCTGTCCAAGATCGAAAACGCGCAAACGGCAACCAGCCTGGAAACGATTTCCCGCTTGGCTCAAGCGTTAGGCGTGTCATTGGTAACCTTATTCAGAAATTGCGATGCCCGGGTTGGTAGCGCCCAACTGGTCAAAGCCGGTGAAGGTATGGAGGTTGTGCGCCGCGGAACCAAGCGCGGCCACACTTACCACTTGCTTGCCTATGACCAGGGGCCTAAAAAATCATTCGAGCCCTTCCTGATTACGATAGACCATGAGTCAGAGACCTTCCCCGTTTTTGAGCATCCGGGTATTGAATTCATCTATATGCTGGAGGGCTGCATAGAATACCGTCATGGACAGAACACCTATGTGCTATCACCTGGAGATGCATTGACCTTTGCAGGTGATATTCCTCACGGGCCGGAAAAATTGATTAAATGCCCAATCAGGTTCCTGACGGTAATCATGTATCCCACGGTTTAGAAAATTGAGGTGTTTTAAACAATGGCCACCACAATAGATAGAGCCAATGCCGATGAGCTTGAGCCGCTCGTATCCTTGTTGACGATCCTTTTTTCCATAGAGCAAGACTTTCGGTCCGATGAAAATGCACAACGGAGAGGCCTGAAACTGTTGCTCGACAATCCAGATCAAGGACAAATTTTTGT
>JBAQUE010000313.1:0-2362 GCA_049297315.1 Rugosibacter sp. | reverse complement strand
CCCCAGGTCTCCGCCAGCGATGCGGCGCACAGCATGGAGCACGCCCTCGAGGTACAACTGCCCTTTCTGCAGTCTGTGCTCGATGATTTTACCCTTGTGCCCTTCGTCGTCGGTGCGGCGACACCCGCCGAGGTGGCCGCAGTGATCGACCTGCTCTGGGGCGGCCCGGAAACCCTGATTCTCATCAGCTCCGACCTGTCGCATTTTCACAGCTATACCGCAGCACAGGCCATTGATCGTGGCACGGTGAAAAACATGCTCGCCTTTGAACCGCTGACCAACCACGAGCAAGCCTGTGGCGCGACGCCGATCAATGGCCTGTTGCGCTGTGCGCAGCGGCGCGGCATGCAGATCGCATTGCTCGATATGTGCAATTCTGGCGACACCGCCGGCGACCGCTCGCGCGTTGTCGGCTATGCTTCCCTGGCGCTTAACGAGGTTGAAAATGCCCATGCATGATATTGAACTCGGCCACAGTTTGCTCAAGCTGGCGCGTGGCGCCATTGCCGTGGAACTGGGCGGGAATGATATGGCGGAGATTTCCCATGCCGCCCTTGAACAGCCGGGTGCGACCTTCGTCACGCTGACGCAGCAGGGCCAGTTGCGCGGTTGCATCGGTTCGCTGGAGGCGCACCGGCCGCTCGCCCGGGATGTGCGCGAGAACGCCGTTGCCGCCGCCTTTCACGATCCGCGCTTCCGGCCGCTGGCGGTCGAAGAATTCGAGTTCACCTCGGTCGAGGTCTCGCTGCTGACGCAGGCGCAGCCGATGTCCTTCCATGACGAGGACGAACTGCTCGGCCAGCTTCGGCCCGCGCTAGATGGCATCATTTTCCAGTATGGACGGCATCGCAGCACCTTCCTGCCGCAAGTCTGGGAAAGCCTGCCCGAGCCGCGCCAGTTCATGCAGCAGTTGAAACGCAAGGCTGGCCTGCCGGCGGATTTCTGGGCTGCCGACGTGAATGTCTTGCGCTACACGGTGTCCAAATGGCGGGAATCCAATTTGCTGGAAACACAATGAGCGATATTCATCCCGCCGGTTACTGGCATTTCATCGAAGATGGCCGCATCCAGTGCGACCTGTGTCCGCGCGACTGCAAGCTGCGCGACGGCCAGCGCGGCGCCTGTTTTGTGCGCCAGCGCGTCGGCGACGGCATGGTGCTGACTACTTACGGGCGCAGTTCCGGCTTTTGCATCGACCCGATCGAAAAGAAGCCGCTCAACCATTTCTATCCCGGCAGCAGTGTCTTTTCCTTCGGCACCGCTGGCTGCAACCTGGCTTGCAAGTTCTGCCAGAACTGGGACATTTCCAAGTCGCAGGACATGGACCGCCTGATGGATGCCGCCTCCCCCGACGAGATCGCCCGCGCCGCCGCCGAGCACGGTTGCAAGAGCGTCGCCTTCACTTATAACGACCCGGTCATTTTTGCCGAATATGCGATGGACGTCGCCGACGCCTGCCACCTGCGCGGCGTGCAGACCGTCGCCGTCACCGCCGGCTATATGCACGACCGGGCGCGGCGCGATTTCTACGCCAAGATGGACGCCGCCAATATCGACCTCAAGGCCTTCACCGATGATTTCTACCTCAAACTCACCGGCGCCCACCTGCAGCCGGTACTCGACACGCTGGCCTATCTGAAGCATGAGACTAACTGCTGGTTCGAGCTGACCACCCTGCTGATTCCGGGCCAGAATGACTCCGCTACCGAGATCGAAGCCATGACCAAATGGATCGTGCGCGAGCTGGGCCGGGATGTGCCCATCCATTTCACTGCCTTCCATCCCGACTACAAGCTGGCCGACCTGCCGCCGACCCCGGCCGCCACCTTGCATCAGGCGCGCAAGATCGCCCTCGCCGAGGGCATCCGCTACGTCTATACGGGCAATGTGCATGATCTTGAGGGCGGCACCACCTTCTGCCCCGGTTGCGCCAAGCCGGTGATCGTGCGCGACTGGCACCAGATTCTCACCTACGACCTGACGGCGGACGGGCATTGCCAGCACTGCGGTGCGGCGGTGGCCGGTCGCTTCGAACACTTCTCCGGCCAACTCGGCCGCCGCCGTATTCCAGTGCGCATGCACAAGGCGGCATGATGGTGCGCCATCTCGACATCGTCATTCCAGCCGGTCGCGTGCGTCTGGAGGGCACGCTGTCCCTACCGGAGAAAGCGATCGGCGTGGTCGCCTTCGCCCATGGCAGCGGCAGCAGCAGGCACAGTCCGCGCAACCGCTATGTCGCCGAGGTGCTGCACGGTCGGCGCATCGCCACGCTGCTGTTCGACCTGCTCACGGCGCAGGAGGACCAGACCTACGCAACGCGTTTCGACATCAGCCTGCTCACCGGGCGGCTGCTGGCCGCCAT
>JBAQUE010000312.1:0-2678 GCA_049297315.1 Rugosibacter sp. | reverse complement strand
CATCTCCCCCCTCACTGCCCCCTTTCATCGCGCAAGAATGGTTCGGCCAGGCCAACCGGCTAGATCCGCATCCCATGTACCGCTGGCCGGTCATCGACGAAGTCGCTACGGCCACCCGCAAATCCGGCACATTGCCGATTCAATGGGCAGCAGAACGATCAGCCAGCGAACCATCGCCAACCCCGTTGCCACCCCTGCCCGCACTGCCACAGGCCAACCACCTGCCCGCCGCCACCCTGCTACGCCAACGCCGCAGCGCCCAGCACTTCGACCGCACCCAGACGCTGGATACCGCCAGCTTCTACCGCCTGCTGGATGCCGTCCTGCCGCGCGACACCCTGCCCTGGGATGTGTGGGCATTCGCGCCCAGGCTGCATCTCATCCTGTTCGTGCATCGCGTGGAAGGGCTTGCCCCCGGCATTTACGCGCTGCCACGCACTGCGGCGGCAAAAGAGAATTTGCGCCAAGCCATGCAGCAGGATTTTGCCTGGGCAAAACCCGCCAACTGCCCGCCCCACCTGCCCCTGTATTGCCTGATCGAAACCCCCGTCAGCAAGATTGCCCGCAGCATCAGCTGCCATCAGGCCATCGCCGCGGATGGTGCTTTTTCGCTGGCCATGCTGGCGGAATTTGAACCCACCCTGGCCGCCGCGCCCTGGCGTTACCGCCAGCTCTTCTGGGAAGCGGGGCTCATCGGCCAGGTGCTGTATCTGGAAGCCGAAGCAGCAGGCGGGCGCGGCACCGGCATCGGGTGTTACTTCGATGACGCCTGCCATGAGCTGCTCGGGCTGGCGGGGAAAAGCTTTCAATCGCTCTACCACTTCACCGTCGGCAGCCCGCTGCTCGACGAGCGCATTTCCAGCCATCCGCCCTATCCCGCATCGCCACGATAAGCCACACTGCCCAGGAGAACATCCAATGGAAAAGAAAAAATTCACCCGCCTGAACGCCGCTGAATTCGCTGCAATGTTGTCGCACGATAGTGATAATGTCTGCGTCCTCGATTCGCGTGATGCGGACGCCTTCGCCAAAGAGCACCTGTCCGGCGCCATCCGCCTGCACACTGGCAACCTGGACGCCTTAATCCTCGGCACGCCCAAGCAACGCCCCATACTCATCTATTGTTACCACGGCAACGCCAGCCAGCAATACGCCAACATGTTTACCGACTTTGGCTTTACCGAAGTCCATGACCTGATCGGCGGTTTTGAAGCCTGGCGCGCATACCTGGCGCGCACTGCCGCCGAATCTGCGGCATCACCCGCCGTACTGCCAGCGCCGACTTTATTGCGCTGGATGGCGACGCAAGGTTTCACCGGCAATGACATCAACGCCACCATCGCTAACCGCAGCACCCCGCTCATGCAGGCCGCGCGTCTGGGCGAACTGGCCATCGCAGAAGAATTGCTCAACTGCGGTGCATCTCTCAACGCAACCAATCTCGATGGCAACAACGCACTCTGGCTGGCCTGCTTTGGCGGCAATGTAGCCTTGGTCGCGCGGCTAGTCGCCAAGGGAATCGCCATCAACCACCAGAACGACAATGGCGCAAGCTGCCTGATGTACGCCGCCTCGGCCGGCAAGACGGATGTCGTTGCATGCCTGCTCAAGGGCGGCGCGGACACCTCGCTCAAATCCCTGGACGACTTCACCGCGCTCGACATGGCCGCCAACATTGAATGCCTGAATCTTTTGCGCAAAGCCAGTCCGCGCCAACTTGAATCTGCCTGAAGCGCCTGACCATGGCCACCGTCATCTTTTATGAAAAACCCGGCTGCGCCAACAACGCGCGGCAAAAACTCTGGCTCAGCAACGCCGGGCATGAAGTCGATGCCCGCAGCCTGCTCACCGAACCATGGACGCGCGAACGCTTGCTGGCATTTTTCGGCCACCGCCCCGTCGCCGAATGGTTCAACCGCGCCGCGCCGCGCGTGAAGTCGGGTGAGATCGTGCCGGAAAATATTGACGCTGACACGGCGCTCACCCTGATGCTCACAGAGCCGCTGCTCATCCGCCGCCCCCTGCTGGAAGCCCATGGCCGCCGCGAAGCAGGCTTTGATGCCGAAGTCGTCGACGCCTGGCTGGGGCTCACACCACAAACGGTAGAAAAACTCGCCGGGACAAACCCCGAAGGCTGCCTGCATCGGGATGCAATAGATGAACGCTGTGGGCGCTAACAATTTAGTCTATATCCCAGAACTCCCCTGCCAGCCTCATTGATATAGCTACAAGGGGCAGATCATCAGTACCCAGCAGGCGCCTTGTCGATACCTGTCAGCGCATACCCGGCCTCCAAGCCCCGCTCCTTGAACCAGCCCAGATTCATTTCCAGCGCATAGTGCGCCGGTTTGGCAGCGCAGTGGTTATCTTCAGTTTGCGGCTGCATGTCCTCAATATTGATAATGCGCCCCATCCCATCCAGAAAGGCAACCGATAGCGGCAGGCGGGTATTCCGCATCCACATGCAATGCCGTGCCGCAACAGGAAAGACGAAAAGCATCCCATGTTGATTGGGCATGGACTCACGCTGCATCAATCCAAAAGACCGGCTGTCCGGCGTAGCAGCGACTTCGGCTTCAATACGATGCATGCCGGCAAATAGCTCCAGGGTACGTGCCGCACTTTGTTGAGCGCTTGCGGACCATGTGCTTATAAAAAACAGGAGCGCGACGCTAATC
>JBAQUE010000311.1:0-1917 GCA_049297315.1 Rugosibacter sp. | reverse complement strand
CGATGTGCGCGTCGAGCTCGATGCGATGCGCCTGGTCAAGGACGCCAGCGAAATCGCGTTGATGCGCCGCGCCGGTGAAATTTCCGCCGCCGCGCACCGGCGCGCGATGCGCTTTGCCGCGCCGGGACGTTATGAACATGAAGTCGAAGCCGAGCTGCTCTACGAATTCCGCCGCCAGGGCTGCGAAGCGCCGGCCTATACCTCCATCATCGCCGGTGGCGCAAATGCCTGTGTGCTGCATTACGTCGGCAACGACCAGTTGCTGCGCGACGGCGACCTGCTGCTGATCGACGCCGCGGGCGAACTTTCCGGCTATGCATCCGACATCACGCGCACCTTTCCGGTGAATGGCCGGTTTTCTGCGGCGCAAGCGGACATCTATCAGTTGGTGCTGGATGCGCAGCTCGCGGCGATTGACGCCGTGCGCCCCGGCGCCGGCTTCCTCGCGCCGCATGACGCCGCGCTCAAGGTGCTGGCGCAAGGCATGCTCGATTTGCACCTGCTCGCCGGCTCGCTCGACGAAGTGCTGGCAACCGAAAGCTACAAGAAATTCTTCATGCACCGCACCAGCCACTGGCTGGGCAAGGACGTGCATGACGCCGGCGAATACCGCCAGGGCGAGCAATGGACGCCGCTGCAAGCCAACATGGCGCTGACCATCGAACCCGGCTGCTACATCCGCCCCGCCGACGATGTGCCGGAAGCTTTCTGGAATATCGGTGTGCGCATCGAGGACGATGTGGTGGTGACGGCAAACGGCTGCGAAATCCTCACCTCGGCCGTACCGAAAACCATCGCCGACATCGAAGCCCTGATGCGTGAAACCCATGGCGGCTGAAACGCAATGCCCCAAACAATCGCGGGCGAAGCCAGCCTGATTAGCCGCCCTCTTCTTGCAGGGGGCGAGGCAGGATTGCGGGGAGCTGCGCCATCACTAGCCACCGACAATCGCAACCCAAAGGTTGCGATTGTCGGTGGCGGCCCGGCCGGCATGGCGCTGGCCTTGGCCTTGTGGCATCACGGCATGACGGCAGAAATCTTCGAGGCCCGCGAGCGTGCCGCCGTGCGCAACGACCCGCGCGTGCTGGCGCTCTCGGACGGCTCGCGGCAGATTCTTGACTGGCTGGGTGTCTGGCCGCACAGCGCAGCCACGCCGATCAACAGCATCCACATTTCGCATCGTGGCAGCTTCGGGCGCACCCTGTTGCACGCCAGGGAACTGAATGTGCCCGCACTGGGCTGGGTGCTGCCTGCGGCCGAATTGATCGCCACGCTTGATGCGGCGGTGAGCGTCGCAGGCATCAGTTATCACGCAGAGAGAAAAGTCGGCGCTGGTGATACGGCGGCGTATGCCCTCACCGCCTGGGCCGAAGGCGCGGTGCATGCGCCGGATGTCAAGGCAGAAATCAACGCGCGAGATTACGGTCAGCATGCCGTGGTGTGCACTGTGCATACCGCGCAGCCACACGCCAACATCGCCTGGGAGCGTTTCACCGGCGAAGGTCCTGTTGCGCTATTGCCACTGGGAAAAGATTACGCGGTGGTGCTGACCTGCGCCACCAGCGATGCGGCGCGCATCACCGCGCTGGACGACACGGCTTTTCTCGCCCTGCTGCAACAGCGATTTGGCACGCGCCACCGCTTTACATCCGTCACACCGCGCGAGCATTTTCCGCTGGCCTTGCGTTACCGCCACAAGCCGGTGGGCGAACGCCAGGTGTGGCTGGGCAATGCCGCGCAAACCCTGCATCCTGTCGCCGGCCAGGGCTTCAACCTGGCGCTGCGCGATGTCTGGGAACTGGCGCAAACCTTGCGTGATGCCACCGACCCCGGCAGCCCCGACGTGCTCGCCGCCTATGCCCGCCAACGTCAACTCGACCGGCGTGGCGCAATTGGCTTCACCAATCTGCTGATCGA
>JBAQUE010000310.1:0-17332 GCA_049297315.1 Rugosibacter sp. | reverse complement strand
CGATTTCAATCTCGCCGTAGACCACTTTTTCCACCGCCACCAGACGATCCTGCGCGTCATAGTAGCCGCGCATATAAGTGTTGCGATTGCGCGTATCCGCCTCGCTGATCGGCGTGACCAGATTCAAGGGCAATTTCACCCCGCTGTAGGTCAGGAAATAACGGCATTCACCATGCGATTGTTCGCCCATCTCGCTCATCTCTATGCGGCTAACCAATCGTAATCATGAGTGGATCCAGTCCCTGCACCATCGCCTCTATCCTGTCGCCCTTGACCACCGGCCCGACACCGGCAGGCGTGCCGGTAAAGATCAGATCCCCCGGGCACAACTCGACCAGGTTTGACAGGCGGTTGATGATTTCAGGAATCTTCCAGATCATGTCGCCAACGTCCCCGCTCTGGCGCACTTCGCCATTCACCTTGAGCTCTATCTTGCCGCGGGCAATGACCCCGGTATAAAACTCGGGCGTAATCGCCGAACACGGCGCGGAAAAGTCAAAGCCCTTGGCCATGTCCCATGGCTGCCCTTTGGCTTTGGCGGCCGCTTGCAGGTCACGCCGCGTCATGTCCAGGCCAACGGCATAGCCGAAGATATAGTCGTTGGCCTTTTCCACCGGGATATTGCTGCCACCCAGCAGCATCGCCACCACCAGCTCAACCTCGTGATGCAGGTTTTGCGTTGCTGGCGGATAGGGCATCACTGCAGGCGTCACCGAATTATTCGGCAAAATGGCGGTTGCCGGTTTGGTGAAAAAGAAAGGCTCCTCGCGCTCGGGATGGCCGCCCATTTCAATGGCATGGTCGGCATAGTTGCGCGCAATGCAATAGATGCGGCGCACCGGGAAAGGCTTGCTCGACATGGCCGGCAACGTGACGACAGGTTCAGGCGGGAAAGCGTAGTCCATGGGTAAATTCCGCAGAGTAATCAGGCAAAGCTGTAGGGGAGCGGCAGCAAACTCAGGCGCGGGCCATTGGGCGCACCCAACCGGACTTCGCCTGCTTCGGCACAACTCGTCGGGATGACGACCAATGCCTCATAGCCATCCTGCCGCGTTGGCGCAGCGCATATCAAGTTGCCACACACCTGCTCGCCAGTTTCCGGCGCAAACAGCGCCGTGCCTGTTGCGGGTGTCACTGGCTTTGCTGTCTGTGCCGTATCAAATGCCACGCGGTACATGCGCCGTTTGACCTTGCCCAGGTATTGCGTGCGTGCCACGATCTCCTGCCCCGGATAGCAACCCTTCTTGAAATTTACCCCACCGATGACTTCAAAATTCACCATCTGCGGAGTGAAGGCCTCCTGTGTCGCTTGCGTAATTCGCGGCATGCCGGCGCGGATTTCCGCCAGATGCCAGGCAGCAAGATCAGCCTCTTTCACCTGGTTGTCCAAGCGTTGCAAGACTGCATCAACCATCGCCAGTTTTAAGACGAGCTGATAGCGGTTCTCGCCCAGTACCAGCACCTGTCCGTGTTCCATGGCAACCCAGGCCATCGCTGTATCCGGCAAACTTGAACCCGCAAGCAACGCGGACAACGCCTGCCCCGCCTGCGGCCCAAACAAGCCATAAGCGACACGGCTCTGGCTCTCGTCAGTCAGGCGCACCTGCGCCCGCAGCAGATACAACGACAGCTTTTTCAGCAGCGCGGGCAAAATATCAGCGGAGACTTGCAGCAGATAATCGTCGCCATCCCGCCAATACAGAAAGCTGGCCAGCATGCGTCCCTTGGCGTTGCATAGGGCGCCATGGCGCACCCCGTCGGGTGGCAGCCCGGTCACATCATTCGTGAACAAGCTATGCAAAAAAGCGGCGGCATCCTTTCCTGTGACGCGAATCAAGCCCGTGTCAGTCAGGGCGGCCAGCCGTGTCTGTTCGCATTCCATCATGCTATTCGTCATATTTTGTGGCATGTCATTTTCCTGAGAAGATTTACGGACGTGTTCATATCAGCCAATCGCGGTCACGATAACCGCCATCAAGCACGAAGTCGAAGTAATAAATAGGGAAATGCGCTTCCATGTTGTCAGCTTCAGGCAAGGTTGCCGCGCGTTCGGGAAACTGGGCCAGCAGATCGCCGCGATGTGCGGACCAGGCCTTGAGCAAGGCCGCACGTGCCGCCGTCCTGTCAAGGCCGACTCCCTTGAAGATGTAATTTGCGGTATTCATTTCCGCCACGACAAAGGCTTCACTCATATCAAGCTGCCTGTCCCAGGTCCATGCCGCGAAAAACCGAGCAGCGCTTGAAGGCTTCAAGCGTCGGCGCCACCTGCTTGTGGTGGCAGTATTTGGCCACCAGCTTGGCCAGCCCCTTGATGTCGCGCCCGGTAGCCGCAGGAAAGGCTTCGACCAGCGCGTCAATCAGCGGCGCATCCATCGCTACCTCGGCAAGCTCGAACTGCTCGCTCATCACGCGCCAAATCTTACGCCGCGCCTCGGCATCGGGCGGATAAAACTTGATCATGGCGATGCAGCGCGAGACGATGGCTTCGTCAATGTCGTCCACGCGATTGGTGGTCAGAAACAGCAGGCCGTTGAAGTATTCCAGCACGCGCAGGAAGACGCCGACCACGGCATTCATGGTGATGTTGTCATCGCGGCGCTTGATGTACACGTCCGCCTCGTCAATCAGCATCACCGCGCCCCAGCGCTGCGCGCGGGTCAGCACGTCCTTTAACGCAATTTCCATCGCCGCCACGTTGAGCCCGAGCTGCCCCGAATGCACACGGTAGAGCGGGCGCTGGATGATTTCCGAATACACCTCGGCGGTCAGCGTCTTGCCCACCCCGGCGGGCCCTGCGCAAAGCACTGTGGTGCCGCCTGATTTACCGGCGATGATGTCATCCATCAGCACGTCCATTTCAGCGGTGAGGATGTCGATCAGGTCAGTCTGCTCCTGCGGCAACACCAGTTTCTGTTTGAGCGCCGGCTGATACTCGTAGGGCGTCATGTCATCCACATGCACCCACAGGTAGTGATGCAGGTCGAGGTGGAACATCAGGATGTAGGCATGCACCGGCAGTTGCGAGAACAGGCCCTTGGGCATCGCGGCTTGCGAGGCCTTGACCTCGTCCTCGGCGTCATAGCGGTTGCTCTTTGCCGCCTTGCTGAGATAGGGCCCGAGAATGTCGCCGGGCGCATCCATGGTCAGGGTGCGCGAAGTCAGGATGCTCTCGTCATTGACCAGGCGCGCCATGCCGCCACCTGAAGAGAGCACTACGATGTCCTTGCGCGACCAGTCGGTGTCGCGGTGCGAGGCGGTGGGGTCTTCCGCGTAAAACCCCGTGCCGCTGGCGGTGAACTGGCTGCCGTACCGGGCGCGCCAGTCGAAATAGCGTGCCACTGTGGCGTCGTAAGCCGCCATCAATTCGGCAGTTTCCTTGAGAAACCCCTTGGCCGCGAAGATTTCACCAACCGTCTTGCCCACAATGTCGCTGACAGAAATGCGCAGGGTTTGTGTCGCGATGGCGCCCTTGGCGTTGGCTTTAAGCTCGATGAACACCTTCCCCGTCTCGTCATTCGACGGCGGCGTGTAGTCGATCCGGGTAATCACATAAGGCAAGGGCCTGCCGGTTGCATTGGCGGTAAACAGCCAGCCGCGGATCGCGTCCGCCATCAGATAGTGCGCAATCGCCGGCACCACGCTTTCGAGCCCTTCGGCTGTGAAGCGCACGCCATCGCCGCCCAATGCCTTTTGCAGCGTCAATAATTGCGCGGCACGCAGCTGCATTTCCGGCCCGCCCTGGTTGTAGAGCCCGGCCAGGAATTCAATTTCGTTGTTTGAAAAATGGCCAAAGGGGACTTCCACCTGGTTGCCAAAGCGCAACTGCTCTTTCAACACGGCAAGTGCAGGGAACTCAGCCACCATCGCTTCGACATAGGGTCGTTCAATCTGCAGTTTCATGGCTCATCTCCACGCGCATTTCCAATGCATTGGTCATCAGGTCAGTCATCGCTCATGTCCGGAAAAAGAATGACCTCATCCGGCATGCCATTGTCGTTAGGCTGCAAGTTCAAACCGCCCACCAGTGAATATCCGGCGTCGCCCTCATAGAGCACGACAGCCTTGGCAGGCATAGTGCGCAGCGCCTCGATCAACTGTTCGACATTCATGATTTTGCGGCCTTCATCATGTCCGCCTAGCGGTAGCCTTCTTCCGCCAGCACGCGCTGTACCACCGGCCGCGCCCGCAGGCGCCGGTAATGCGCGGCACAGTGTTCCGGCAGCTCGATACCTATCCGGTCAGCCCAGAATTCAACATAAAACAGCGCCGCATCGGCAATCGAAAAACGGCCGGTGACATATTCCTTGCCTGCCAGCAAGTCGTTCATCAGGACAAAACCCTTGGCGACAATCTCGCGCCCGCGCGCCTTGATTGCATCGTGCATGGCCGGGTCGCTGGTATAGCTGTCGGTGGTGAAAATACGGGTGTAACCCTGACCGTGGATGGTGCCAACCACATAGCTCATGGTCTCGATCACCAACGCCTCGCCATCCGCATCGTCCGGCAGCAGCCCGGCCTTCGGGTAACGGCGCGCGAGCCACCAGGCAATCGCCTGAAACTCGGTCAGCGCCGATCCATCGTCACGCACCAGTGTCGGTATCGTGGCTTTGGGATTGATGGCCAGATACTCGGGCTTGTGGTGATCCCCTGCGGGCAGATTCACAATCCATGCCTCAAAAGGCAGTTCGAGTTCTTCCAGCAGGATATGGATACCTGTCGAACATGAACCGGGCGCCATATAAAACTTCATCGAAACCTCATCGTGTGGTCAATCCGCAGGCAAACGCAGCCGGATCTCGTCGACAAAATCTGCCAGGCATTGCTTGACGGTATCAAACTGCGCGCTGGTCGGAATAATGGCCAGGCCATGCACGCCGATCTCGCGCTGCAAGGCATTGATTGTTTCAGTCACCTCGTCAAAATCACCGATCAGCGACTGTTGGAGCAGCGCTTCAGGGTCCAGTGCGGCAGAGAATTCGGGCTTATCTGCAATGCCGATCTTGCGCATGCGCGCCGAGAATTCCTTGAGGTAAGGTTCGGCCACGGCCAGCGCCTCAGCACGTGTGGCTTTGGTAAAGCCAAAACGCGCCAATATCAGCTTGGGGTCGCCATCCGGCGCCTCATCACGATAGATGTCCAGCATGCGCCGCAACTGCGCATGGGTCGCGGTGGCCGTTGCCATCAGGCCGTAACCCGCACGTGCCGCGTGGCGGATGCTGCTCTCGGTGGTAGTGGCAATCCAGATCGGAACAGGCTGCGCCGGACGCGGTGACAAGCGTACAGATTCGACCTGAAAGTGTTCGCCCTTGAATGTCACCTGTTCCTCATTCAACAGGCGGTCTATCAGATCAAGCGCTTCGAGCGAACGAACCCGCGCAGGCGCTGGTTCTAACTTGAAGTTGCGGTACAGCTCAGGAAATGGCCCACCAGTAGCAATGCCCAGATTGAGCCGCCCCTTGGTGATCAAATCCAGCGTCGCAATATCCTCCGCCACCTGGATCGGATCGCGAAAGGCCGTTAACAATGCCGCAGAGCCAATACGCGCACGCACCGTGACACCGGAGAGATGCCCCAGCAAGGCGGTACTGGAGGGACTCGGCCAGACCTCGTCAAAATGATGCTCGGCGATCCAGATGTCATCATAGCGCATGCGGTCTGCCTCGCGTATCAGGATGGCCTGGCGCGTCAAGGCGCGGGCGAATTCGGCGCCGGGTGTATTACCGGAATTCTCATTGGGGTTCTCGAACAGGCACAGATAGCCAAAGCGCGGATTCATTCGAGCACCATCTCCATATCAACTTGAATCCAGCCATCCTCGATGCGCAGCGGATATTGCTCCAATTCCCAGCCGGGCGGGCTCAAGCCCTTGCCCGTGCGGCTGTCGAATACCCAGCCGTGGGCGGTACAGGTGATGAGGCGGCCATTGAATATCCCGGATTCCAGCGTAGCATCTTCATGCGGACACAAGCCCTGGTAGGCTCGTGGTCGATCACCCTCGGGCCAGACCAGCATGATGGGTTCGCCCGCGACGATAAACGGCGCCCAATCGCCTTCCGATAAATAGTTCGTTTTGCAGACTGAGGTAAAAGCCATGGCGGTATCAGATCGTCATTTATGCAATTTAGATTATGTCGCCACGTAAACGAACTGCCCCTTCTGCAAGTTCGGATAGTTATCGCGCAAACCACTGGCTATTTTCGCCACCAGACTCTTGTCACTCGCCGCGCCAGGGCCGACGAAATCCGTGCCCTGACTCCAGAGCTCCAGAAAACAATGCAAGGTTTGGTCATACTCAGGCCCGGTGGGCACACTCATGTCGTGCAAAAAAGCCACGCCATCCTTGTTCACCTCAAGGCGCCAGTCACGATCATCCTCAACCGATGCCAGCAGCGCGGCCACATCCGCATCCGTCCAGCCTTTTTGCAAGTCAATAGCCATCAGTCATCTCCGAAGCAAAGTCGACAATTACTGCGGCATATCGCCGTCATGAACAGCTATTGCAAGATTTGCTCCCGCGTGCGCCTAAAATCCTTCCTCCGGTTTTCCCCAGGGGTGTGAACCCGGCACGAAAGGCGCCTTGATGCCTGCCTTGGCTACCGCTTCCAGCGTTTTATAGTAAGTGGCCTCATGCACCAGCGTGCCGTTCGCCGTAGTCACCGCAACGTACTTCGCCACCGTATCCACGTCGCACAGATAGCCGCCACCCGGATCATCGGTGCTACGCGCATGGCCATCCCAATCCACAAAAAATCCCGCACTACCTGTCATATCACCCGCCATCACTTCCTCCTCAATTGAATCAAATGCCGGCAACGGCCGACAGATCGATTCTCGTAAAGCAAGCTTCTTGCCACCCCATATTTGTATGGAAGTCGACAAAATCGCTTGCGCATGTGGCCGGTTATGTCCGACAAATAGCCCACCCGATATTGATGCGAACCTGACCATCTGCCGGTGAATGCCTGTCGCCATGCCGTATTGCAAGTAAACATGCGGTACTAGCACAACACTTGCTTAGGATAAGCATCAGGCAAGTACGGAGCATTGAAAATGCTGGAAGTAGCAATCGTCGGCGGTGGTTTATGTGGCTTGGCGCTGGCCAACAGCCTGCATGCGCAGGGGCGACGCACGTTCGGTGTATTCGAGGCGCGCCCGCGGCTTGGCGGGCGCATCCTGTCGTCGGTTTGCGCAGGCAATGGCCTGACGGCTGACCTCGGGCCCACCTGGTACTGGCCGGAAACCCAGCCACTCATTAGTCGTCTGGTGGCAGAGCTTGGCCTTACCAGCTTCGCCCAGCACGACATCGGCGCTGTGCTGCGCCTCAACGACCCCGACAAAGCACCCGACCGGACAGAACACGAAGCCATTCACAGCGATGCGCGCAGGCTGGCCGGCGGCATGTCGGCGCTGGTCGATGCGCTCGCCAACGCCCTGCCCGACAACAGCTTGCAGCTACGCCACGAACTAACTGCCGTGATTGACCGTGGCGACCATGCAGAACTGCATTTCCGCTGTGGCGGGACGGAAAAAACCATACAGGCCAAACAGGTAGTGCTGGCAATGCCGCCACGCCTCATCGAGGAACACATTAATTTCGCACCGCCGCTGAATGGCGAGGTACGCGAAGCCATGCGCGCGACTTACACCTGGATGTCCGACCAAGCCAAGGTGGTTATCACCTACCCGCAGGCGGTCTGGCGCGAGGCTGGCTGCTCGGGCAACGCCTTTGTCACCCACGAACAAGCGGTCATCGGCGAAATTTACGATGCTTGCGATGCGAGCGGAAGCCAGGCCGCGCTGGGTGGCTTTATTGCCCTCTCGCCTGCATTGCGCGAGTCTTTTCGCGATGGCCTGCCCATCCTGATGGACAACCAGATGACGCAAGTGTTTGGGTCCGGGTTGGGCGAAAGGTTGGGCGCAAAACTTGAACAGGGTGAACAGCATTACCAGGACTGGGCAACCGAGCCCTACACCTGCAGCACGCTTGACCAAGCACCGCATGCCGGGCATCCCCAATATGGCAATCCCATGCTGCGCAAGGTGCAATGGGGCGGCAAACTGCATCTAGCTGGCGCCGAAACAGCCGCTTATGCGGGCGGTTATATGGAAGGCGCACTGGAAGCGGCCGCGCGGGTTATGCGCGCCATGCCAGAACCCGCACGCAAGCCCGAACACACTGTAAACAGCCATGTCCACGCCAACCAGAACAGCCTGGCGCACTTTAGCCTATGGGTTTCCGCGCAACGCGAAAGCGCGCTACAGCGTTACCGGTTGCAGCTTAACCAAGGGCTTGCCACACAGAACAAGGATCAGCTCACCCAGCGCGCTCTCTTGGGCAGCGTCGAGCAAATCTACAGCGAAGCGCTGCGCGAACTGGACGCCCTGCCTTTCGATGTCAGCGCCATTGCCATTGAACGCGGACGCTCTGCCCTGACCCCTGTGGTGCTTGACCCCTTCGATGGTTTCATCAATGCCTTGATCGAGGAAGCGGTGCAGTTCAACCGCACCTCCTGCGCCATCTCGAATTTCCCCGGCGAGCACAAGCCGGATCAGGAATATGTGCAAACCATACGCCGTGATCTCGCCGCTGCCTGGCGCGAGTTCGCGTTTTCCGCCAACACCGTGCTAGTCACGAAAAACGCTTGTGAAGGAGCAATCAATGGGTGACATCAATCGCGAACCAGATACCATAGAACTTGCCGAACCGCCGCGTTTCGCCTTTGGTGAACGGGTCGTTTGCCGCTCGACCGTGCGCAACGACGGCACCTTTGCCGGCAAGGATGTCGGCTACGTGCTGGTGAAAAAGGGCGACGTCGGCTACGTCCGCTCCATCGGCACTTTCCTGCAGCAATACTTCATCTATAGCGTTGAATGGGTGGAGCGCGGCTACCAGGTGGGCATGCGCGCCAAGGAGTTATGCACGCTGGATGACCTGCCGCCCGAGGTGCTGGAAAAATTCGCCGACCGGCTGGAAGTCTTGAACCAGATCGGCAAGGGCGACAACGTCGTCGTCAAATCCGCAGAAGAAATGGCCGGCGATGCTGCCGAAGCCTGAAAACAGCCCCCACCATGATTTATATCGTCGAATTTCCCGACCAAGGCAGGGCCAGATCCTGGTTCGCCTTTGATACCGATGATTTCGCGCGCAAGGTCTATGCAAGCGACGAACGCGATGAATGGGAGATTTTCGATATCGTGACAGTCCGCGAGCTGCTCGAAGGCGCGGGTGAGACGCCTGAATCGCCGACAGCCAAGCCAAAATTTCCGGCCATCTATGACATGGGTCAGCAGCATGGATGGGACACTCCGCTATAACGCGCGGATTATCTGCTGGGTGCCGGCAACTTCCAGCCCACACCCATCCGTGAAGCCGATGCCTGTGCTGCCGCGCTGGCGCAGCGCGTGAAACTGTGCCGCGTGTATTGGTCAGACTCGGAAGCGACCGCCGCGCTGGAGGGCGAGCCACTGTTTGAAAACAAGGATGGCTTCTGGGGCCGCGAGGCGCTGCGCGAACAACTGGTGGCGCTGGAAGTTGTCGAAGGACCGCAAGGATAAGGGATAAGCAGGATCAGTTTCAACCCGGATTTTCAACCCAGGTTTTTTAATTTTTTAACGGAGAGCAATCATGGCCTTATGTACTGGTGAAAGAAAAGTGAATCATCTGCAATGCAACGGCACGCTGTACCAATGCGAATGCGGCGCGACAGGCTGCAAGCAGAAATATGACGACGATTGTTCCGCGCAGGGGTTTGACGTCAAGGGCAAGTGTTTCAAGTGTGGCGCAGTCGGCAAATACACGAGCATCAGCTCGGTTACCACCGACCACGCCCCGCGCAAAACGCCTGCTTTTCTTTGAAAATTTTTTATGCGAGGTGACTTGTGAGCACGACTTACACCTTTATCAAGAACACCGAAGACGGCCGCAAGGTTGAAGTGATCGGCGCTGCCATCTGCCTTAACGGTGTGGAAGAAGCCTATGCGCTGGTTCCGCTTGAAGAGCACCCGAACCGGCAGGCGATCAAGCGTGTCATGCCCAATGCCACCCATATGGCCGGGCGCTTGCCGTTCACCCTGTACGAAGCCGGTGCAGTGCACTCCGCGCTGATGGCGGCCAAGCAGGATTTCGACCCCAGTCCCAAGGCGGTCATGGAACGCTTGCGCCTGGCCGTGATTGAAAAAACCCGCATGGAAGGGATTGAATAACATGTTTGCCAAAGCCTGTGACGAAACTGACTTGCGGGAAGGCAAGTATGAAGTGGCCGCAGTCAACCGCACCCTGGTCTTGGTGGTATGGCCGAAAGATGGTCAGCCGCGCGCCTTCCAGGGCATGTGCCCGCACGCCAAGGAGCCATTGGCCGATGCCTTCTTCGATGGCAAGGTGTTGACCTGCAGGCACCACGACTGGACATTTGATGGCGCCAGCGGCGCATGCATCCTGCCGACGAAATGCGCCCTGGCCGAATATCCGCTGAAGATTGAAGGTGGTGACGTACTGGTCGATACGGCGGATGTGGTGGCGAATTACATCATGCATTAAGGCCGATGCCTGGCGGGCCGGGGAGCGCCATCAAACCGGCCCGGACGGCATCAGGCTTGAAACGTGAACAGCTCGGGCTGGTTCTGGCGATACACGCGTAGCCACATCACAGTGGCTGGCGCCAGCGAGCGCGCCGCAAACCACAGCGCATCCTCCAGCTCGCCGGTTTTTGGATTGGTGGTATTCAGTACATGAGCCGTAGTGTTCCAGCCATCCCATTCCAGCTCCGGCATCTGGCCACGGGTCTCAGCAGGAACCATGGCCAGCGTGTCGGCGATGGTCAGCAACTGGCGTACCACTTCGCCGCGGGTCAGGCGCGAAGCCAGCAGTTCCTCCCGTGTCACCTCCTCGGTTAGTATCATCACTGCCGTGGCAGCCTCTTCAATAATTGCGAACAACGCACCATTCAGCATCCCATCTCTCCCGACAATGTCATTCATGTTAATCAAGCCAATGCAAGGCGCGTGCCGAATCATCGACAAAGGATGTCCGGATGAATAACCCACATGGCATTCCTGTGCTGGAAAGCACCACACTAAGCGCTGCACCGCTCGCGCCACGCTATGCCGCGCTGGGTGCACCCTACCATCAGCCCGTGGCTACCACGCCGCTGACACAACCGCGCCTGCTGCACCACAACAGCGCCCTGGCGCATGACCTGGGGATTGCTGCCGATGCCATCCAGTCTCCCGCGCTGCTCGCCACGCTTGCCGGCAACAGCCCATGGCCCGGCTACGCATCGCACGCCTCGGTGTACGCCGGGCATCAGTTCGGCGCCTATGTGCCCCAACTCGGCGATGGCCGCGCACTGATGATCGCCGAGTTGGGCACGCAAGATGGCCGTCGTCTGGAACTCCAGCTCAAGGGCGCCGGCGCCACGCCCTACTCGCGCGGTGCCGACGGCCGCGCCGTGCTGCGCTCATCTATCCGTGAATATCTGTGCTCGGAAGCCATGCACGCGCTGGGCGTGCCGAGCACGCGCTGCCTTAGCCTGATCGGCGCGGCTGACCCGGTGTTCCGCGAAACAACAGAAACCGCGGCCGTGGTCTGCCGCGTTTCGCCGAGCTTTGTGCGCTTTGGCCATTTCGAATTTTTCTATCATCGCGGCATGCATCAGCACCTGGCGCCGCTGGCCGACCACGTGATTGATGAACACTTCCCCCATCTGAATGCACATGAACGGCCAGATCGCTACGCGGCCTGGTTGGGCGAAGTCGTCGAGCGCACGGCGCACCTGATGGCGCACTGGCAAACGCTGGGCTTTTGCCATGGCGTGATGAATACCGACAACTTTTCCATTCTCGGGCTGACGATTGATTACGGCCCGTTTGGCTTCATGGATGCCTTCCGCCAGCACCACATCTGCAACCATTCCGATGGCGAAGGGCGCTACGCCTACAGCGCACAGCCGGAAATCGGGCAGTGGAACTGCTCACGCCTGCTGCAAGCCACCCTGCCCTTGCTGCCCGGCTCGCCGGAACAGGCGGTTGAAATCGCCCAGGCAATCTATGCACGCTACGCCCCGGCCTACTCGCAAGCCGCACTGCGCCGCTGGGCTGACAAGCTAGGCCTGATTGAAGTCCGCGCAGGCGATGCCGATTTGCTCAATGCACTGCTGACGATTTTGCAGCGCGGCAGGAGCGACTTCACGCGCAGCTTTCGTCATCTGTCGCGCGTGCGCACCGACGTCGACGCCCCGGCCCATGGGGTGCGTGAGGAGATCACCGACATCGCTGCCTTCGACGCCTGGGTCACCCGCTACCGCACCCGGCTCATCGCCGAGCAAAACACCGACAACACCGCCCGCGCCATGCGCATGAACCGCGTCAACCCAAAATATATTTTGCGCAACCACCTTGCCCAGGCCGCCATCGAGCAGGCTCGCCTAGGCGACATGGCAGAACTGGATCGCCTGGTAAACCTGCTGGTCCATCCCTACGACGAACAGCCGGATAACGAACACTACGCCGCCGAACCGCCTGCGGACCAACGCCACCTTGAAGTGAGCTGCTCATCATGACCCCGCTTGTCCTTAACGAAGACAATTTCAACCAGACGATCGACGCCAGCCCGTTCATCATCATCGACTTCTGGACCGACTGGTGCGGGCCATGCAAGCAGTTCGCGCCGGTATTTGAAGCGGCAGCCGCAAAACACAGCGACATCGTTTTCGCCAAGATCGACGCCGATGTCGAACGGGGGCTGACGAACTCCTTCAATGTCAGCTCGATCCCGACCTTGATCATCATCCGTGAAAAAATCATGCTCGTGCGCGAAACCGGATCGCTCTCATCCGCCGCACTCGAAAAGCTGATCGAGCACGCGCGCATCCTCGACCTGGAAGACATCCGCACCGAGATCGCCGCCCACGAAGGCGACGAAGACGCCATCGACTGGTGAGCACTTCGCCTACCTTGACCGACATGCTCACCGCCGCGCTGCTCGCCAACTTCTTTGACGCGGGCTGGGCCATCCAGGTACTGGTCAGCGACATGGACAGCTACCAATACTTCGCCTCACGCCTCGCCCGGCCGGAAATCGAAAAGCACCTGCGCACCATGGTCAACAGCGCCAAGGCGCTACCGCCGGAAGTCCGCGCGCAACTGCCCATGGTGGATTGGCCAGCCTGGATCACGCTCGAAGACGCCCTGCCCTGCGCCGATGAAACCCAGCGCCAGCGTGTATGGATCGCCATCGAAAACTGGCTGCCCGCCACCGGCCGCCATTTGCGCCAGTACAAGCATCAAATGCCGGAATTGTTTGCATTTCGCCTGTAAATGCCAGATTACAATGACGCAACCGCAAACCTTGATGTGCCGGTGAGTGTCCTGTCCAACCTTTCACCCATCGCCCGCTCAGCGCAGCTGCCTGGCTTTATTGCGCAGCCTGGCTGAAGATCGGTGCAACGGCTTACAACCTGCATCGCCGCCTTATCAACGCGCCCCGAAGGAATCCGGAGTGGCTTTGCCTGCGTCGTTTGCGGGCTTAGCCTACTCCGCAGAGGCTTCATCAGTACCCTTGGGATGTCGGCTTTTGGCCGATAAGTTTGCATGTAATTCCTTGCCCATGAACCAACTATTTCGAGTCAAGCTTGCGCTTCTATCCGTCGTGTTCTGCTGCTGCGCTTCAGCCCGCGTGGATAAGTCGGCTCAACCCGCTACTGGTGCGTCACCGCCTGTCGTTGTAAAGGTAGGGAATGCAATAGCGCGTGGGTGCAAAAGCCGCCGCTAGCGGAGCCCAAAAGGGGGTGACGGCAGGTGTGCATGGGGTCGAGCGTGGCGCATCGGCAACCCCGCCAGCGCTGAAAAGACTGCCGCAAGGAAGGTGAGCCCATCATCCGCGCTTTCCTCATCATCAGCAAGTAACTGAGCCTGGCCGGGCTAGTTCAACGATTGAACTTCCGTAACGGGTCGAGAGCGCAGCGGCATTTATAAGCAGAGCCGATGTCAGGCAAGACAGATGGAACAAGACCGCTGGATTGTGGCCAATGTCCGCGGCGCATTCAACTCACGCCTTTTTTTCAGGGATTACGGACAGCGCCACCTGCAGGGCATCATCCACCTGCTCCAGCCACACGAATTCAAGCTTGTCCCGTGCTTCGGCCGGAATGTCTTCCAAATCCCTACGGTTGCGGGCAGGCAGCATGACGGTCTTGATGCCGGCACGCAGCGCAGCGAGGACTTTCTCTTTCACGCCGCCGATAGGCAGCACGAGCCCGCGCAGGCTGATCTCGCCCGTCATCGCCACGTCGCTGCGCACCGGGCGTTGCGTGAGCAGCGATGAGAGCGCGGTGAACATCGCCACGCCTGCGCTGGGGCCGTCCTTCGGCGTGGCGCCTGCGGGCACATGGATGTGGATGTCAGATTTATCGAACAGCGCGGCGTCGATACCCAATTCGGCCGCACGCCCCTTCACCAGCGACAATGCAGCCTGCACGCTTTCCTTCATCACGTCGCCAAGCTGACCGGTGATGATGAGCTTGCCGTTGCCGGGCATGCGCGCGGCCTCGATGAACAGGATGTCACCCCCCACTGGCGTCCAGGCAAGGCCGGTGGCGACGCCGGGCACGGCGGTGCGCATGGCGATCTCGGCTTCATATTTTTCCGCGCCGAGGATGGCGGGCAGGTCAGCCGCATCGACCGTGATGCGCTCCTCGCCGCCTTCGGCAATACGCAGCGCCACATGGCGGCACACCGAGCCGATTTCCCGTTCGAGGTTGCGCACCCCGGCTTCACGCGTGTAGTCCTCGATGATGCGGGTTAACGCAGCCTCGGTGATCTCGCATTGCGCCGACATCAGGCCGTTCCGGGAGAGCTGGCGGCTGAGCAGGTAGCGCTGCGCGATCTGCAGCTTTTCCTGCGTGGTGTAGCCGGGCAGATGGATGACTTCCATGCGGTCACGCAACGGGCCGGGGATGGTGTCAAGCACGTTGGCGGTGCACACGAACAGCACCGACGACAGGTCGTAGGGCACCGCGAGATAGTTGTCGCGGAAGGTGCCGTTCTGTTCAGGATCGAGCACTTCGAGCAGCGCGGACGATGGGTCGCCGTGGAAGCCGCCGGCGCCAAGCTTGTCGATTTCGTCGAGCATCACCACCACATTGCGCGTGCCGGCCTTCTTCATGCCCTGGATGATGTTGCCGGGCAGGGCGCCAATGTAAGTGCGGCGGTGGCCGCGTATCTCGGCTTCGTCATGCACGCCGCCCAGGCTCACGCGCACGAACTCGCGCCCGGTGGCGCGCGCGATGCTCTGGCCGAGCGAGGTCTTGCCCACGCCGGGCGGGCCGACGAAGCAGAGAATGGGCGCTTTGCCCCCGGGGTTGAGTTTCTTCACCGCAAGGTATTCGAGAATGCGCTTCTTGATTTTCTCCAGCCCATGATGGTCGTGATCGAGCGTGCGCCGCGCCTCGGTTAAATCAATCGCTGGTGCATCAGCTGTCTTCCAGGGCAGCTCGGTGAGCCAGTCGAGATAAGTGCGCACCATGGCCTGCTCGCCCGCGCCTTCGGGCATGCGCTGCAGGCGCTTGAGTTCTTTCCGCGCCTGTTTTTCAACGTCTTCGGGCATGCCTGCCTGGGCGATGGCTTTTTCGAGGTCATCGAGTTCGGCCGTGTTCTCGTCGCTTTCGCCAAGCTCCTTCTGGATCGTGCGCAATTGTTCGCGCAGCATGTGTTCGCGGCCTTTTTCACCGATGGACTGTTTGGTGCGTTCGTCAATCTCGCGCGACAGGCGCAGCACTTCAGCGCGGCGCGAGAGGATGTCGAGCAGGCGGTCAAGCCGTGTGCGCAGGTCAAAAATTTCCAGCAGCGCCTGCTTTTCTTCGGTGCTGACATCCAGCAGCGCGGCGATGAGATCGGCCAAACGGGAAGGCGACTCAATGGCCTGCAGGCCATTGATCATTTCTTCCGGCATGGGTTGCGGCAATAGCTGGAGAATCTCGACGGCGCGTTGGCGCAGCGACAGCGCACGGGCTTCGATCTCCTTGTCGTCTTGCGTGCTTTCTTCGATGCGCTGCACCCGCGCGGCCATGAAGTCGTAACCGTCGAGGAATTCGAGCACGCGAAAACGTTCCTCGCCCTGACAGACGAGGTGATGCGTGCCGTCGGGCGCGGTGACATAGCGCACCACGTTGGCCGTGGTGCCCACCCAATGCACGTCATCGGGGCCGGGCTCTTCGACTTCGACCTGCCGCTGCAGCAATATGCCAAGCGGGCGCTGGGTACGGGTGGCCTGCTGCGCGGCGGCAAGGGAACGTACGCGGCCGACGGTGAGCGGCACCACGGCGCCGGGGAACAGCACCATGTCGCGCATCGGCAGGATGGCTATGGCATCCTCGGGCAGCGGCCGCGATTTACGCGTGTCAGCGATGGATGACGAGTCAACTGCCGCGCCTTCTGCCGTAAACGCAGGCGTGTTCGCCTCGGCCTGCACCGTTTCAGCCACCGGGGCAGGCTGGGGGCTGGTTGCAACGTCGTGATCCGGATTGCTGTGATTTTCGTTCATGGTATTTATCTCACTTTCTTCAGGCTAAGCACGAGACAGCCGTCGCGCCATTGCGGCGCGCCGATTTCCAGCGGAATGGCGGGCAGGATCAGGCGGCGTTCAAAATAGCCATGGGGAATCTCCATGCGTTTGATAGCGTAGTGGCGGTCATGCAACGGCACGCGGCGCTGGGCGCGGATCAGCAGCGTACGCCCGTCGAATACGGCCTCGGCATGGCCGGGCGCAACGCCTGGCAGGGCGACGACGACAATGAACTCGGCCTCGTCCTCGAACACGTCCACCGGCGGCTCCCACGCGATACGCGCGCCGCGCGGAAAATCGAGCCGGAAGAATTGCCGCTGCAGGCGCTCGGCCTGCGCCAGCACCTGGCAGGCCTCGGCCCACATCCAGCCGATCGAGTCACGAGATGTCATGAATAGGTTCCTTCCAGAAAGGATTTATAAGTATGCTCCACATAAATTGCAATATGGAAACGAACTCATGATATTCAACCCTACATGCGGCGGCCAGCGGTTTCTCACATTTCTGTTTCTCACATTTCACGCCCGAATCGCCTCACACGCCGCATCACCAGCGCGCCCCGGAGGAATCCGGAGTGGCTTTGCCTGCGTCGTTTGCGGGCTTAGCCCACTCCGCCAAGGCTTCATCAGTACCCTTGATGCACCGACTTTTACAACGTCGCCACACCATCGCCTCCCGGCCAAGGCGGCCTTTTATCGCGCTTCAATAACAGGCAACCACACGGTAGCGATCATGCCCAAACGGCATAAACCTTTATGGCCATGAAGTGGCTCG
>JBAQUE010000309.1:0-3858 GCA_049297315.1 Rugosibacter sp. | reverse complement strand
GGCTTCCTTGCGGGCCTTTTCCTCGGCCTGGCGACGCGCTTCAGCTTCGGCTTCCTGCCTGGCTCTCTCAGCGGCCGCTTGCCGCAATTTCTCTTCTGCCTGGGCCTGCTCTTCAGCCAGCTTACGTAGCTTGGCAGACTCTGCCTCCTGGAGCGCCTTTTCTTCAGCCTCTTGTTTCGCCTTGGCCTCCGCCTCAAGCCTTAATCTCTCGGCCTCTTGACGCAACCGCGATTCTTCGGCTTCACGCTGCGCCCGAATTTCAGCCTCCTGCCTTGCCCTGGCTTCCGCCTCACGACGCTGTATCTCTTCGGCTTCCTTGCGGGCCTTTTCCTCGGCCTGGCGACGCGCTTCAGCTTCGGCTTCCTGCCTGGCTCTCTCAGCGGCCGCTTGCCGCAATTTCTCTTCTGCTGCTTTTCTGGCCTGATCTTCCGCGAGCTTGCGCCGTGCAGCGGTCTCGGCCTCTTGGCGGCGTTTTGCCGCTTCAGCTTCGCGGCGTTGAATTTCTGCGGCCTCCTTGCGCGCCTTTTCTACTGCCACCTTTTCATCAGCAGACGATTCAGCCGGTACATCTGCTATTGAGGTGAAGTCCAGTTCATTTCCGGCATCACTTTGCTCAGTCACCAGTGACGAAGACGCTCGTGGCTGCGCAGGCGAGGGGGAGTTGACGCTTTCCAGCTTGCGAATGTAGTCGTTCTGAATCAAGACTCCAATCGCCTGTTCCAGCGACGCAGAGGAGTAAGCGCTGAGCGAGTTCAGCAAGTCCTGAAAAGTAGACTTGCCGTCAATCGCCTTGAGTACTTTGCGCAGGTCTTTCGGCAGATCCTTGGTTTTATCTGCCGCCTCACGCATGCCACGCGCGGTTTTGGAATAAATGGTCTTGTTTTCCATACGCCCACTGTCAGCCATAGAAGAAATCGCAATTGCGGATATACCACAGTTTCAGGCTAACCGTTACGGCAAGGGCAAACGATATGGACGGGGGAGCGACCCGCACCCTGCTCATAATTGGATGCCCTGCGTGCGTCGTTGTTCGCGCAGGGCCATCAGCCCCAGATGCACGAAGACCAGCGCCGTGAATACGGGCGCCATCAGTTGCAGCAACGGCACATGGGCAAGCAGCGCACCGCCGCCGCCGGCCAGGTAAAACGCCGGTTTGTTGCGCGCCACCAGTTGCTTCAATTCTGCCCGCGTCGCATGCTCGGCCAGCGCATCCACACGGAAGGTGCGCTGATTCAGCCAGGCCGTCCACAGCAAAGGGAGTATCAACACCACACCGGGCGCCAACAACAAGGGCAGCGAGAGCAGGCCGCCGACCAGAAACACCGCGCCCGCCGCCAGCGTATTGACCAGGCTGTGCCAGAAGGCATTTTCGCCATGCCGCGCCAGGTCGGGATAATCGCGCGCCGCGACGTAATTGATCAGGTAGGGCAAGGCAACCACCGCGACCAGCAGCAGCGCGGTGAGATAAATCAGCGTGGCGAATGCGGCCAGCAACAGGAACACCGCCGCCCAATGGGCGATCCATTCCCAACCTGACCAGGGAAGTTGCGGCACGATTTGCGTCATCAGGTTGATGCCATGCGCCCAGATAAAAAATCCCACGGTTGTCCACAAGACAGCGGCAGCCAGCGGCGGCCAAAACACATGCCAGAGGATGTCGCCACGCGTCAGGTCGCGCGCCGCCTTGCTGAAGGCTGCGAACAGTTCAAGCATGGGTTTTTCCGCATCGTTTTCTGCTCATCGCCTGCGCATCCTTTCATCCCACATTTTCTGCAGGCGTTTTACCGAGACCGGCGTCGGTGTCCGTAGTTCCTGGGCGAACAGCGCAACACGCAATTCTTCCAGCAGCCAGCGGAATTCTTCGATGAAGGGATCGTGCATGGTTTCCGCCTGGGTGGATTTTTGCAAGGCGTTGCGTTCCCGCTCCCACGGCTTGCCCAGTGACTGCCATTCTGCCAGCAGACGAGCCTCGCGTACGGGATCATTGCGCGCCTTGTCGAGGCGCGAGATGGCCGCTTTCAGGTAGCGCGGATACTGCTGCAAGCGCTCAAACGGGGTGGTGGCGACAAAATGCTTGCGCAGCAAGGCGGCGAGTTGCGCGCTGATGTCGGCGCAAGTCGCCGGCAATATCTTCTGAGCAGCGGCGAGTTTCTTGTGCACCAGCGCGTAGTCGCCAATGATCGTCGCCAAGAGGCGCGCAAGTTCCTGGGCGACGAGCAAAATACGCCCGCGCGCCGCCTCTCGCCGTGTCACGAACGCCGACTTTTCGCCGGGCAGCGGGTCGAGCAAACAAGTGCGCTCCAGCGTGGCGGCGACGAGCTGTTCCTTGAGCTCTTTTTCCGACCCCAGCGGCATGAATTGCAAGGCCATGTCGCGCAGCCCCGGCAGCTTTTCAATCGCCTTGACTTGCGCAGCGAGTTGCAGCGCAAACAGCCGCCGCAAACCCTGGCGATGTTCGGCCTGCGCCTTCTCCTGCGTATCGAACACGGTCAGGCGCACGCCATTGCCGGCATCGACCAGCGCCGGGAAACCGGTCACCCGACGGCCGCCCATGTTCACCTCAAGCAGCTCGGGCAGCGCCGCAAAATCCCAGTCGGTGGAGATGGCCGTCTCATCATTCAATGCCTCGGGCTGGACATCCGGAGCATCGGTTGTTGCCGCAATGGCTGCGCCGCTAATGGCCACAACGCTTGCCGTTGCGACGCTCACTGTCCCGGCCTGCCAGACCTGCGCCACACGATCCCGATACCTGGCGCGCAATTCCACCAGGTTGCGCGAAACGGTCAGCGTGCCGCCATGTTCATCCAGTACGCGAAAGTTCATTTGCAGATGCGGCCGCAACTCGCCGGTGCGGAAGGCATCCAGCGGCAGCTTCAGCGCCAGCTTTTCCTCGGCGGCGCGGGTCAGCGCGCGCACCAGCGGCTCATCCATAGCCTGTTCGCCGGCGCAAAAATCATCCGCAAATTCGTCCAGCGGCTGCAAACGGTGGCGATATTTCTGCGGCAGGGTTTTCAGCAATGCCACGACTTTTTCCTTGAGCAGCCCCGGCACCAGCCAGTCGCAGCGGCTGGCGGAAATCTGGTTCAGCGCCGCCAGCGGCAACACCAGCGTCACGCCATCATCGGCAGCGGTGGGATCATGGTGGTAACGCAAGGCAAACTGCTGCCCATGCTGCGTCAGATGCGGCGGAAAGGCATCGGTGGTGATGCCCGCCGCCTCATGCCGCATCAACTGCTCTTTTTCCAGGAACAGCAGTTTCGGCGTGGCGGCTTCAGCCTCACGCCGCCAGCGGTCAAACGCCGCCAGCGTGGTGATGCCCGCGGGAATGATGTCGTCGTAAAAGGCGTGGATCAGTTCGTCATCCACCAGCACATCCGGCCGCCGCGACTTGTGTTCCAGCGCTTCGATCTCACGCATCAGCCTGGCATTGTGCTGGAAGAAGCGCCACTTTTTGATCCAATCCTCACCGACTTCGCCTTCCACCAGGGACGCGCGGATCAATATTCCGCGCGACAGTTTTTCATCCAGCGGGCCGTAATGCACGCGCCGCCGCGCATGCAGCAACAAGCCATGCAAGGTCACGCGTTCCCACGCCACCACCTGCCCCGGCCCTTTTTCCCAGTGCGGGTCATACAAATGGCTGCGCAATAAATGACCGCCCACCTGCTCCAGCCATTCCGGCTCAATGCGCGCCACGCAACGCGCGAACAGGCGGGAAGTTTCCACCAGCTCGGCCGCCACAATCCAGCGCCCGGCCTTTTTAGCCAGGCTGGAACCCGGATGGATGAAAAACTTGATGCCGCGCGCGCCAAGATAATGGGCGTCCTCTTCGCTCTTCAAGCCGATAGACCCAAGCAA
>JBAQUE010000308.1:0-14251 GCA_049297315.1 Rugosibacter sp. | reverse complement strand
GGGCAACCATGTTAAGGTAAAAGCATGAAGAATCTGATGGACGGAATCATGGCATGAAGCGCAGCGCAAGCATAGCCACCGGCAAAGCCGGGCGGCTGCTTTGCCTTGTCGGCATGCTGCTGGCGCTTGGCTTCGCCGTGTCGCCAGCGCCGACTTTTGCTGCGGATGACAGCTCGGCGGACGATGCAAGCTTCATGGCCGCACGCGATGCCTTGCGCAATGGCGAGCCGATGCGCCTGGCGCGTGCGCTGCAAGCTCTGCCCGCAACCTATCCGTTGCGCGTGTGGGCGGAATACTGGCAGTTGCGTCAGCGGCTGGAAGACGACGATACCTCCGGCATGCCGGCTTTTCTGGCTGCCAATGAGGGCAGTTACCTGGCCGAAAAACTGCGCGGCGACTGGCTGCGCTACATGGGCAAGCATGCCGACTGGGCAAACTTCCGCCGCGAATTCGGCTGGCTGGCGCAAGCCGGAGACGCAGTGCAAGGCCAAGCCAACGGCGCAGTGCAAGGCCAAGCCGATGACGAGCTGGACTGCTATGCCATGCAGGCGGGGAGCGCCGTGCAGGATCAAGCCGCAGGCGCCGTACCGGTTCAGGCGGAGGTCATTTCCCCATTGAGTCTCCTGCCGTTGTGGCGCTCCGGCGATGACATGCCATCCGCATGCGATGCGGTGGTCGATCAACTGGTGGCAAACGGCGGCCTGACGCAGGAGGATGTCTGGCAGCGTGTGCGGCGCTTGCTCAAGGCCGGCAAAGTCGGCGCTGGCAGGACGCTGGCGGCGAAGTATCTGCCGGCTGGCGAGGGCTTTGGCGACAGCCGGCCTGAAATCGTCGCGGCCGACCCGCTGCGCTATTTCAAGCGTCTGCCGCAAAATTTTGCGGCCACCCGCAGCGGGCGCGAAACGGTGTTGCTGGCCTTGCAGATGCTGGCCAAGAAAGATTTGCAGACAGCCGCATCACAACTGGCTGAAATCGAATCCCGGCTGCCACAGGAAGACCACAGCTATGCCTGGGGACAACTGGCGCGCCAGGCGGCCTGGCGCCACCAGCCTGAGGCGCTGGCCTGGTATGCCAAGGCAACCGACGCGCCGCTGGATGATGAGCAGCAAGCCTGGCGCGTGCGCGCCGCCCTGCGCGTGCAGGATTGGGCGCAGGTGCAGCAGGCGATTGCCGCCATGCCGATGGCATTGCAACAACAGCCGGCATGGATTTACTGGCAAGGCCGCGCGCTGCTCGCTTTGGAGCAAACTGAAAATGCGCAGGCGCTGTTCCTGCAAATTGCCGGGCAGCCGGATTTTTACGGCAATCTCGCCGATGATGCCCTGGGCAGGAAAACCAGCCTGCCGCCGCAAGCTGCCGCACCCACACCGGCGGAAATGGCCGCCGCGCGCAACAACCCCGGACTGCAACGCGCGCTGGCCTTATTCCGTTTGGGCTTGCGCGTGGAAGGCGCGCGTGAATGGAACTGGAGTTTGCGCGGCATGGATGACCGCGCGCTGCTGGCCGCCGCTGACCTGGCGCGCCGCCATGAAGTATGGGACCGCGCCATCAACACCGCCAACCGCACGCAGACGCAACACGATTACAGTCTGCGCTACCTCGCGCCTTACCGCGACCAGGTCGAACCGGCATTGCAGGAACTCGGGCTTGACCCAAGCTGGGTATATGGCCTGATGCGCCAGGAATCGCGCTTCGTGATGAACGCCAATTCGGCCGTCGGCGCGCAAGGCTTGATGCAGGTCATGCCGGCCACGGCCAAGTGGGTGGCGAAAAAAATTCGCCTGGCGGACTATCACCCGCGCAAGATCAGCGAGATGGAAACGAATATCCAGCTTGGCGCGAATTACCTGAAGCTGGTGCTCGATTCGCTCGATGACCAGCCGGTGCTGGCCTCTGCCGCCTATAACGCCGGCCCCGGCCGCGCACGCCGCTGGCGTGACGGCCAGCCGCTGGAAGGCGCGATTTATGTGGAGGCCATCCCGTTTGCGGAAACCCGCGACTATGTGAAAAAAGTCATGAGCAACACGCTGTATTACAACCTGTTGTTCGGCGGCGCGCCGCAAGCGCTGATGACGCGTCTGGGCATGGTCGCTCCATCCGGGCGTGGCGACGGGCGTGGCAACATAGCGGCGGAACCCCTGCCGTGAATTTTCCATGACATGCCGCTGGTGAAGATTTACGCCGTCGGCGGCGCGGTGCGCGACGCCTTGCTTGGCCTGCCCGTCAAGGACAAGGACTGGGTGGTGGTCGGCGCGACGCCGGACGCCATGCTCGCCCAGGGTTTTACGCCGGTGGGTAAAGACTTTCCGGTGTTCCTGCATCCCCAGACGCATGAAGAATATGCGCTCGCGCGCAGCGAACGCAAAACCGCGCCGGGTTATGCGGGCTTTGTTTTCCACACCACGCCCGAGGTGACGCTGGAAGAAGATTTGCGCCGCCGCGACCTGACCATCAACGCGATTGCGCAGGCGGAAAATGGCGAGCTGATTGACCCTTATGGCGGCCGCGCCGATCTGGCCGCGCGCGTGCTGCGCCATGTCTCGCCGGCCTTTGCCGAAGACCCGGTGCGCATCCTGCGCGTGGCGCGCTTTGCCGCGCGCTTTGCGGATTTCAGCGTAGCGCCGGAAACCATGGAACTGATGCGGCAGATGGTAGCCAGCGGTGAAGCGGATGCGCTGGTGGCCGAACGCGTGTGGCAGGAATTGGCGCGCGGGCTGATGGAAGCGACCCCCTCGCGCCTATTCGCCGTGCTGCGCGAATGCGGCGCGCTGCGCAAGCTGCTGCCGGAACTCGATGCGCTGTGGGGTGTGCCGCAACGCGCCGACTACCATCCTGAAATCGACACCGGTGTGCATGTGATGCTGGTCATCGACATGGCCGCGCAACTTGCCGCACCCTTGCCCGCGCGCTTTGCCGCGCTGGTGCACGACCTGGGCAAGGGCGTGACGCCAGCCGACATATTGCCGCGTCATCACGGCCATGAACACAAGAGCGTGGAACTATTGAATGCCATCTGCATACGGCTGCGTGTGCCGTCTGATTGCCGCGATGTGGCGCGGCTGGCGGCGCGCTACCATGGCGACATGCACCGCGCGGCCGAACTGCGCCCGGAAACCGTGCTGCGCGTGCTGGAGCGTTGCGATGCCCTGCGCCGCCCGGAACGCTTCGACCTCGTGCTGCTGGCCTGCGAAGCTGATTATCGCGGCCGCCTGGGCTGGGAACAACGCACATATCCCGCCGCCGGATTCTGGCGGCGTGCGCTGGCTGCCGTGCGCGCCGTGGATGCTGGGGCGATTGCCGCTACCGTGGCAGCAGAACAAGCTGCCGATGCCATTCCCCAGGCGATTGCCAACGCCCGCATTGCCGCGCTCAAAACCCTGGCCGGGTAGAATCGCCGCGCTACACATTGCCCGCATCAAACCCACATGAGCCCTGCCGATTTCTCCCCTTACGAAGTCATCTCCAGCCTGCCGCCGAAAGCCAAGGCGCAGGCCACGCCCTTGCTGTTTGTGCATGGCGCATTCACTGCCGCGTGGTGTTGGCAAGATCACTTCCTGCCTTTCTTTTCGGCCGCCGGTTATCCCGCGTATGCGTTGAGCCTGTCCGGCCACGGCGCATCGCCCGGCCGCGAGCGGCTGGATATGTTCTCCATCGACGATTATGTAAATGACGTAGCCACGGTTGCCGCCGCTTTACCCGCGCCACCGATATTGATTGGCCATTCGATGGGCGGCTTCGTGGTGCAGAAGTATCTGGAAAAGCATGTCGCGCCCGCCGCCGTGCTGAGCTGCTCGGTGCCACCACAAGGCCTGCTTTCGGCTGCGCTGAACATGATGTTTTCCAAACCCTATTTGATGCAGGACCTGAACGGCATCATGAGCGGTGGCCAGGTGGTGATGGAAACCCTGCGCGATGCGCTGTTTGCCCAACCCATGCCGATGCAGGATTTGCAGCGCTTCTACCAGATGGCGCAACCCGAGTCGCATCGTGCGATCTGGGACATGTCGATGTTCGTTTCGATGGATGCGGCAAAGGTCAAGCGCACCCCGCTGCTGGTGCAAGGCGCGGAACTCGACCACCTGATTGCCGCCGACCTGGTGGAAAAAACCGCGCGTTACTACGGCATCGATGCGCACATTTTTCCGGGCATGGGGCACGGCCTGATGCTTGAGCGTGACTGGCGAAAACCGGCGCAACAGATCCTCGGCTGGCTGCGTGCACAGAACTTATGAACCAGGAGAAACCCCGATGATCGTTACCTTCAAGTCTGCCGCCGCCGGCGATGTCATCATGTTCGGCGATGTCGCGCAGCGCATGATGGGCATCATGGGCAAGGCAGCCAGCGACCAGGGCATCATCACGGTGGATCAACTGCCGGACGCCATTGCACGCTTGCGCGCGGCAATCGCCGAAGACAGGGCGCAAATGGCCAAGATGGCCGAAGAAGACCGGCCGCAAACCGAAGCTGCGCCGGGTAGCGGTGAGCGCCCTTATGTCAGCCTGGCGCAGCGCGGCGCGCCGTTGCTGGAATTGCTGGAGTGGGCGCTGAAGAAGAAAAAACCGATGGTCTGGGGTGTTTGACCTTGGCCTGTGCTTGCCCTTGGGTTTACTGGCGTGAGCGGCCCAACACCCAAAAGCCAAACAGCGTCGCAGTAATCAGCATGCTGACTGAATAAATGGCCGATGGCAGCGCCAGCGCGGCGTTGTCGAGCACCTTCATCCCGATGTACATGGCCAGCGCGGCATTGTGGATGCCGACCTCGAAGCTGATGGCCGTGGCCAGTGGCTTGTCGAGACCGCTGGCGCGGCTCAAGTAATAGCCGGCCAGCAGGCTGATGATGTTGAAGATGACCACCGCCGGGCCGAGATGGGTGAAGTATTGCTGGAGCGCCGCCCATTCCCTGATCATGGTCAACACAACCAGCGCCAGAAGCAACACGGCGCTGAATACTTTCATTGGCTTTTCCATGCGCGCGGCAAAACGCGGCGCGCGCGCATGCACCAGCATACCCACCGCGACAGGGATCAATATCATCGTGACCACCTCGAACACTTTGCCCATTTGCAATGGCACGACCTGCCCGGTCTTGGCGAAAGTGTCGATAGCCCAGTTGGCGATCAGCGGCAAAGTGACGATGGAGAGGACAGTGTTGACCGCAGTCAGCGAGATGTTCATCGCCAGGTTGCCGCCAAACAAATGGCTGAACAGGTTGGCCGATATGCCGCCGGGCGAAGCGGCGAGCAGCATCAGGCCGACGGCATATACGGGCGACAGGCCGAAGCCCACAACCACGCCGTAGCAGGCCATAGGCAGCCCAATGATTTGCAGGGTCAGCGCAATCAGCACGGCTTTCGGATGCGCCTTGAGCCGCGCAAAGTCTTGCAGCGTGAGGGACAAGCCCAGGCCAAACATCATCAGCGCCAGGCAAACCATCATCAGCGTAGGCAACCACGCAATCAAGTTCATGCAGTATTTCCCCCGTCGTTTTTATAGTTCATCTGCAATGCAGACGCTTGCCACATTCTATGCAAACCGGCAGGGGAAAAGTACGGTTACAGCAAGGGTGCCAGCCAGCGTTCCGCTTGTTTGGTATCCATACCGCTGCGCTGCGCCCAATCCTGCAACTGGTCGCGGCCGATTTTGCTCACGGCAAAATACTTGGCTTGCGGGTGCGCTAAATAAAACCCGGCCACGGAAGCCGCGGGCGTCATGGCGAAATTTTCGGTGAGTTCCATATCCGCATTCGCCTGGGCGTTAAGCAACTGGAACAACGCGGCTTTGGCGGTGTGGTCGGGGCAAGCCGGATAACCGGGCGCGGGACGTATGCCCTGGTATTTTTCGGCGATCAAGTCGTCCGTCTGCAAGGTTTCATCGGCCGCGTAGCCCCAGTATTTTTTGCGGACTTCTGCATGCAGCCATTCGGCGGCGGCTTCGGCCAGACGATCCGCCAGGGATTTCAGCATGATGCTGCGGTAATCGTCGTGCTGCGCTTCGAACTCGGCGAGCTTTTTCTCGATGCCGATGCCAGCGCTGACGGCAAATGCGCCAGCATAGTCGGGTGTGAGTGCATTTATCGCCGTATCGCCATCCGCTACGGCGAGGAGAGCGTTTTTTGCTCGACCGCCTTGTAGCGCAGTTGCTTCATCAGCGCCGACTTTTTCGCGATCACTGACAGGCGCAACAAAATCCGCCAGACACTGATGCGGCTTGCCCGCTGGCCGCTCCTGCTGCTGGCGCAAACCGTACCAGGTCATCAAAGGCGTGCTGCGCGATTCATCATTAAAGAACACAATATCGTCGCCCACAGAATTGGCCGGGAACAGGCCGAACACCGCGTTCGCGCTGATCCATTTTTCCGCAATCAGTTGTTGCAGCATGGCCTGTGCGTCGCGATAGACATTGCGTGCCGCCTCACCCACGATGGCATCGTCCAGAATCTGCGGAAAGGCGCCCGCCAGATCCCAGGTCTGGAAAAACGGGCCCCAGTCGATGTATTTCGCCAGCACCGCCAAATCAAGATCGCGCAGCACCGTCACGCCTAAATTTTTCGGCTTGACCGGTGCATAGTCCAGCTTGGTGCGATTGGCTCGCGCTGCGGTAAGAGACACCAGCGGCACGCCCTTTTTCGCCGCATGTTGCGTGCGCACTTTCTCGTAATCCGCCGCCACCTCATTAACAAAATCCTGACGCATATCAATCGACAGCAACTGCGTGACCACGCCCACCGCGCGCGAGGCGTCCGGCACATACACCACGGGACCGGCGTAATTCGGCGCAATTTTGATCGCCGTGTGCGCGCGGCTCGTCGTCGCGCCGCCGATCAGCAAAGGCAAAGCGCCCGCGCCATCCTTGCCACCTTCGTCACCCCAGCCCAGGCGCTGCATTTCGCTGGCGATATTGGCCATTTCTTCCAGCGACGGCGTAATCAGGCCAGACAGGCCAATGGCCTGTGCACCGTGCTCCTTGGCGGCGTGCAAAATTTTATCCACCGGCACCATCACGCCTAAATCGACCACGTCGTAACCATTGCACCCCAGCACCACGCCGACGATATTCTTGCCGATGTCATGCACGTCGCCCTTGACCGTCGCCATGATGATCTTGCCCTTGCTGGTAGAACCCGTGCGCAGTTTTTCCGCCTCGATATAGGGCAGCAAGTGCGCCACGGCCAGTTTCATCACGCGCGCGGATTTGACCACCTGCGGCAAGAACATCTTGCCCGCGCCAAACAAATCGCCCACCACATTCATGCCCGCCATCAGCGGCCCTTCAATCACGGCGAGTGGCGGCTTGCCTTCACCCATCAGCGTGGCGCGGCATTCTTCGGTGTCGGCCACCACGAACTCGGTGATGCCCCGGACCATGGCGTGCTCCAGCCGCTTTCCCACCGGCGATTCGCGCCAGGATAAATCAACCACTTGCTCCCTGGCCTGGCCTTTGACGCTGCTGGCAAACTCCACCAGCGCTTCGCCCGCGCCGGGTTTCCGGTTGAGCACCACGTCTTCCACTTTTTCGCGCAGCACCGGGTCCAGCTCGTCATACACGCCCAACTGGCCGGCATTGACAATGCCCATGGTCAGCCCGGCCTTGACGGCGTGGTACAAAAACACCGTGTGGATCGCCTCGCGCACCGCATCGTTGCCACGGAAGGAAAACGACACGTTGGAGACGCCGCCCGAGGTGCGCGCGTGCGGCAGGTTGGCTTTAATCCAGGCGACCGCGTTGATGAAATCCACCGCGTAGTTGTCGTGCTCGGGGATGCCCGTGGCAATGGCGAAAATGTTCGCGTCGAAAATAATGTCTTCGGCCGGAAAGCCGTCGGCGACCAGAACGTCATAAGCGCGTTTGCATATCTGCGTTTTGCGCTCGAAGGTGTCGGCCTGGCCCAGCTCGTCAAACGCCATGACAATCACCGCCGCGCCGTAGCGCCGCGCCAGGCGCGCCTGGGCAAGGAATTTTTCTTCGCCTTCTTTCATCGAAATCGAATTGACCACGCCCTTGCCCTGGATGCATTTCAGGCCCGCTTCGATCACCTCCCATTTCGAGGAATCGAGCATCAAGGGCACTTTGCAGATGTCCGGTTCGGAGCCCACCAGATGCAAAAACTTCACCATCGCGGCTTGTGAATCCAGCATGGCTTCGTCCATGTTGATGTCCACAATTTGCGCGCCGTTTTCCACCTGGCTGCGCGCCACGGCCAGCGCATCGTCAAAGCGGCCTTCGAGAATCATGCGCGCAAAGGCTTTGGAGCCGGTGACATTGGTGCGCTCGCCCACATTCACGAACAGGCTGTCGTCATTGATGGTGAAGGGTTCGAGGCCCGACAAGTGTAAAAAATTGTCGGCCTTGGCAGGACGGCGAGGTGGAGTGTTTTGCAATGCCTGCGCAATCGCGCGGATGTGTTTTGGCGTCGTGCCGCAACAGCCGCCGACGATATTGATCAAACCCCCTTCGCCCCATTCGCGCAGCTCATCCGCCAGCATCTCCGGCGACTCGTCGTACCCGCCAAAGGCGTTCGGCAAACCGGCGTTCGGGTGGGCGGAAACAAAGCAATCGCACAGGCGCGAAATCTCGGCCACATATTGGCGCAACTCCCTGGCACCCAGCGCGCAGTTCAGGCCAAACGACAGGGGTTTGACATGGCGCAGCGAATTCCAGAACGCCTCGGCCGTCTGGCCAGACAACGTGCGACCGGAAGCATCGGTGATCGTGCCGGAAATCATCACCGGCCAGCGGCGGCCTGCTTCGTCAAAAAACTGCTCGATGGCGAACAGCGCCGCCTTGGCGTTGAGCGTGTCGAAAATCGTTTCGACCAGCAAAATATCCGCGCCGCCTTGCGTCAGGCCACGCGCGGATTCGATGTAATCGGCCACCAGCGCATCGAACGTGACATTGCGCGCACCGGGGTCATTCACATCCGGCGATAAGGACGCCGTGCGCGAAGTGGGCCCTAACACCCCGGCCACAAAGCGGGGTTTATCGGGCGTGGAAAACTGGTCCGCCGCTTCACGCGCCAGGCGCGCTGCGGCCACATTCAACTCAAACGCCACATCCGCCAAGCCATATTCCGCTTGGGAAACGCGCGTGGCGTTAAAGCTGTTGGTCTCGATGATGTCGGCGCCCGCTTCCAGATAGGCCGTGTGAATGCCGCGAATCACATCCGGCCGCGTCAGGCACAGCAAATCGTTGTTGCCCTTCAAATCTTTCGCATGCGTTAAAAAACGCGAATTTTTGCCACCTCCGCGATAATCGGCTTCCTGCAAACCATGCTGCTGCACCATCGTGCCCATGGCGCCATCGAGAATAAGGATGCGCTGGGCAAGCAAGTCGCGCAATTCGGCGCTGCGGTCAGGTTGTGGGCGGTGGCTGGCGGTCACGGGTTTCTCCAATTCATGACCGGGGCGGGAGCGATGCTGAAAGATAAGGATTCGGCGACTCGGCTCACTCGTCACCCCGGCAGAAAATTCAGGGTAAGTGAGCGCCGTTGAAAACAGGCTCCGAGCCTAGGGTGAGCCAATTGAACATCAGCCCGACCTTGCAGCGCTCCTCGGAAGCAGGGGCGGGATTATATACCGGCGGGCGGATACTCATGTCAGCACGCTGACGCCGTCTCAGCATAAGAATCGCAATCACAGTAATATTCCACAAGCACAACAAAGAACTTGAAAGATGTTTGAAAGGATTTAGCCATGGGGAATCAGCTTGAAAAACTGGAAGCCGAAGCACTGAAGCTCACATCAGGTGAGCGTGCTGCATTCGCACAGCTATTGCTGGCCAGCCTTGATGAAGACACTGAGATTGATGACGCATGGGCTGTTGAAATCGAACGCAGGATTGCGGATGTCGACAGTGGCGCGGTTCAGGCCATCCCAATCGCGCAAGCGCTTGCCCAGGTGCGTGCTGTGCTGAAGTGAAGCTCGTTATCGTTCCACCTGCCCTGGCGGAATTGCATGCTGCTTCAGCATTCTATAAATCGCGGGCAAATGCCGGGCTTGGTCTCACATTCGTAGCGGAGTTCGAGCGGGCGGCAAACCTTGTTCTTGAAAACCCCATGCTCGGAACCATTTTCCGTGGCCTCTCGCGCCGCTATCTCTTTCGCAGGTTTCCCTACAGCATCATTTACCAAGTCACCGCAGATGAACTGCGTATCATTGCAGTAGCGCATCATCGGCGACGCCCAGGATACTGGGCCAATCGCTGATCACTACCGAATCACCCAGTAATCCCCAAATTTGTGTCAAAAGAGACGATTACGCCAGGTTACGCCGTCTCACCAGCGCCGACTTTTTGGTTAGACATGCGCTCAACCGTTTAACCTGACTCCCCGCAGCTTATTTGCCTGAAACCAGCTGCGCACCCTGCAATTTGCCGAGCTTGCGGTCAAAGGTCGCCAAAGTCATATTTTCCGCACGCGCCTGCGTAAGGATCACATAGTCGGAAAAATCCGCCGCACCGTTGCGGAACTCGCCTAACGCGGCGCGCAACACATCGGCATGTTGCAACACAAAACTTTGGTTGCCCAACAAGGTTTCCAGCACAGCCGCAAGCTCCGGCCGCGCAAAACCGTAAGCGCTCTCCAGCACCCAGACAGTTTCGATCTGTACCACCTGTGGCACATAAACCTCGCCAGCGGCGCTTGCCAACGCGCGCGCTGCTGCACACTGGCCGATAGCCTGCGGATCGTCAATCAAAATCCGCACCAGCACATTGGTATCAAGCGCCAGCACGGTTTTTTCGCTTGGCCTTGATGGTCTCATCCATGGCTGACAGGCTGACGGATTTTTTGGCCTTAAGGACGCCGAAAGCGGCCGCCACCCCCTGCGGGTGCGGCTGGATAATCAAGCGTCCGTTTTCTTCAACAAAACCCACCCGATCTCCCGGCTTGATGCCAAACTTTTCGCGCATTTCGGCAGGTACCGTGACCTGCCCTTTGGTTGTAACGGCTGAACTCAGCATAATCGGCCTCCATGTATTACCAACATAAAAGGTAATACTAGCTTATCAGCGCATTACCAACAAGACGGACGACCAGCAAAAGCTCAACCACGCGGCTTTTTCTTGTCCGGCTCGGCTACTGTCTGCGCCTTGGCAAATGCCAGAATCACTTCGCGCACGATTTTGCGTTGCGCTGTTGGCAGGGACAAAAACGTCTCGAATACTTCACGCTCCAGATGGCCGACACCTTCGTCCCAGCGCTTGGCTGATCTGCTGGACTTTGCCCATGTGCGGCCTATTGGCGGCGTGACAGCGCAGCAAACGTTGATTTGATTGAATTGGCGCATCAAGACGCCGTCCTGCCAGCACCGACTTTTCCAACGTTATGCCTTTTTCTTCGCAACCTTGTTAACAGCCGCATCGTGTTGCAGAATCCCGTCGAAAATAATATTGGTAATCTGCGCGGCGAACTCCTTGAACGCGCCACGCTTCGGGTTGTACCACTCGACTGTCCAGTTCAATGCGCCGATGACGAACAAGCGGATGACGGCGAGACTCGCGTCGGTGCGCAGCTCGCCGACGGCGCGCGCCGCATCGAACAACTGATCCCAGTATTCCGCATACGCACGGCGCACGACACGGTGCTTCTTTTTTGCGGCCAGCGGAATCTGCCCGTAAATGCGGATATTGGCCGAGGTGAAATCGCCGTAATGCAACATGCCATACAGATGGCCTTCAATGCCGACTGCAATGCGCTGGCGATAGGTGGCATCCGGCGGTAGCGCGTCGATACGCTGGCGCACGGCCTGCATGACCAGCTCGATGCCCTTGTCCAGCACTTCGCCAAGAATTTGGTCCTTGGAGTCGAAGTGGTAGTAGATGCTGCCCGCCTTGATGCCGGCGGCATCGGCCACCTGGCGTAGCGTGGTGGCCGCATAACCTTGATGCCGGAACAACCGCGCCGCCTCGGCGAGGATCTGTTCGCGCGTGACATCGGCTCTGGGAGCAGTAGCAGATGGCGCGCGCGGTTTGGGCATGGCGATACGGACAGGCGGTTACAGCTTACTTGAGGTGCTTGCGGAAATCCGGCTTGCGCTTTTCGAGAAAGGCCTTGACGCCCTCTTTTGACTCTTCGGTGTTGTAGTACAGGCTGAGCGCTTGCAGACCCAGGCTGCTGATGCCGCGGATATGCTCGGTCGACGCGTTGAACGAACGCTTGGCGATGGCCAGTGCGGTCGGACTTTTGGCGACGATCTCCTGGCACCATTTGTCGACTTCCTGATCCAGCTGGTCATGCGGCACGACGACATTGCACAGGCCCATGGCCAAGGCTTCCTGCGCGGTGTAGCGGCGGCACAGGTACCAGATTTCGCGGGCTTTTTTCTCGCCCACGACATGTGCAAGATAAGCTGTTCCCCAGCCTGGATCAACCGATCCAACCTTGGGGCCGACTTGGCCGAAAACGGCTTTCTCGGAGGCGATGGTCAGGTCGCAAAGAATCGACAGCACATTGCCGCCGCCGATGGAATAACCCTGCACGCGGGCGATCACCGGCTTGGGCACATCGCGGATCGCGCTTTGCAGTTCTTCAACAGGCAGGCCGACCGTGCCCCTGCCGTCATATTGGCCGGCGTGCGCCGACTGGTCGCCACCGGTACAGAATGCCTTGTCGCCCGCACCACCCAGAACGATGGCGGCGATGCTTTTCTTCCAGCCGGCATGCAGGATGGCGTGCAGCAACTCTTCGAGGGTCTGGCCGCGAAATGCATTCATCACTTCGGGACGGTTGATGGTGATGTGCGCGATGCTGTCGCGTTCTTCGTACAGGATGTCCTTGTATTCCATGATTTTCCTTTAGGGGATTCTCGATCGTGTGCAGCCGAGGAACTACGTGCGCCCGGCAGGGCCCGCCAACAGAAGCCCCTGACACACCAAGCGCCTAGGGCAAACCGGTTTAGCCAATCATGCTGTAACCGCCGGATACGGAAAGCACCTGGCCGGTGACATGGCCAGCGGCCTTGGAGGAGAGGAACACCACCGCATTGGCGATATCGCCGGGGCGGCCGACTTTGCGCAGGGGCAGCGCCTTGGCGACTTTTTCCAACTGCTCCGGGGTGAACATGCCGGTCGGGTCAGTCCACATGCTGGTGGCGCCTACTTCTGCTGTTTCCTCGGGAATGGTGACGCCGGGGCAGACGACATTGCAGCGGATGCCATATCGGCCGTTTTCGCGGGCGATGGTTTTCATGAAGGCGTTGATCGCGGCCTTGACGCCGCCATACACGGCTTCCCTCGGTTCGCCCTGACGGCTGGCATCGGAGCTGATGAATACGATGGCGCCGGAATTTTGCGGAATCATCAGGTCAAGTGCGGTCTTGGTGCAGTTGAGCGCGCCGATATAGTTAATGCGGATGATTTTTTCCCAGAGGTCAGGCGTAGTTTGTGTGAAGAACATCAGCTTGTCCCAACCGACATTGTTGACCAGCACATCGACCTTGCCGTGCTTGGTTGTGGCGGCGGCAAACATGGCTTGCACCTGGGCCAGGTCGGTCACGTCCGTCTTCACCACTTGAACGCTTTTTGCGCCTTCCTTGAGCGCGAGTTCCGCAACTTTTTCAGCCTGCGGCACGTCGATGTCACCCACGGTGATATTGGCGCCTTCCTTGGCGAAGGCCAGCACGATGCCGCGCCCGATGTTGGAAGCGCCGCCGGTGATAACTACTGATTTTCCTGCCAGGTCAAGATCCATGGTTGAGTCCTTTGTAAGTGATAAAAACAAATTATTGATGCGAAAAATATTGGGGAAAAGCTGCTCCTGCAAGCCCTTGCAGTCTATCTGCCAAACAGTTGTTAGTCAAACCGGACACGCCCTTACGCGCCGGGATCGCCGATTACCACGCCGTCGTCAAGCAGTGCCTGCACTTCGTCTGGCGGGTAGCCGTGGGCGAGCAAAACGTCGCGGGTATGCTGGCCAAACGCAGGCGACGGACTGGTGATATCGCCCGGCGTGCGCGAGAGTTTTACCGGGATGCCGGTGCCCGTGTAGGTGGGTGTCGTAATGGCCATTTTGCGGTGCAGGGTGTGCGGATGGGTCAGCACTTCAGGGACTGACAACACCGGCCCGGCGGGTACACCGGCGGCGATCAGATTTTCACAAAGCGCGTGGCCGTCCACATGGCTCAATTCCATTTCTAATAATTCGCGCAGCGCCACGCGGTTGGCAATCCGGTCGCTGTTGTTCACAAAGCGCGCATCGGTTGCCAGCTCTGGTTTGCCGAGGTAGTCGCAAAACTTGCGGTACTGGCCGTTGTTGCC